>JALNZQ010000285.1 GCA_023229165.1 Methanothrix sp. | reverse complement strand
AAATGGCTAATGAAACTTTAATGTTGAATAAATATTCAGTTCCAATAGAAATTGTAGATTGGCAGAGAGCTATGTCTTTATGTTATGGTTTAGAAATAGCTATTCCATTAAAAGAATATAAAGATAAAGTAATTAGGACACCAAATAAAGAATATTTAATTCCATCCGTTATTCAGTTAATAGAATCTGATAATAATCCTAAATATACTAAGGTTTTACCATTTAATAGAAAAAATGTATATTTAAGAGATAGGGGTAAATGTGTATATTGTAACAAAAATGTTTCGTTATCTAATTTTACATTTGATCATGTAATACCTCAGTGTGATGGAGGAAAAACTAATTGGGAAAATGTTGTAGTAAGTTGTATGAAATGTAATAGTAAAAAAGGTAGTAAACAATTAAGTAAATGTGGTTTAAAATTAAAACATAAACCATATATTCCTAAATTAGATAAAGCAGCACCTGTAAGTTTAGTTACTAAAATAGGTATAGAAATATCTGAAGAATATTGGGAAGATTATATATATTGGAATGTTATTTTAATGGATTAAAGTTATGTTTTATAATGATATTTTGGTTGTTTTAAATAATATTTTAAATCATACGCTTGATAATGATATAAAATTTCAAACGAAGAAGTTATTAAAAAAGATTTCTTTGAAGAAATTTATTGAATTAAAAGAAGAAGATCAAAAGAAAGAAATATTTAATTTAATTTCTGAAGTTAGGTATGGTTATGAGACAGTTAAACATAAAAAGATCATAGCAACAGATATTATAGAAAAAATAATTAAGTCAAAAATGGATATTTATGAATAATAGGGCATTAATAATTGATGGTAATAATTTTTATAATATTGCTTATTATTCAGCAAAGAAGAAGGGTAATGATCAATATGTAGCAATAAGATTTTTTGAAAAAATAGCTGAAGCTTATGATGTTTATAAAAATGAATTCAAATTTTTATTTATTGTTTGGGATTCTTTAAATAATGATAGAAAAAATGAGAATAAAGAATATAAAGCTAATAGAAAAGAAAAACCAGAAGATTTTTATAATATGATGCCTTATATTGTAGATACTCTTATTATGCGAGAAATACAACAATATAAAATAGATGGTTTTGAAGGTGATGATATAATTTATAGTATAGTAGAAATGTGTAAACTTAAAAACTATTCTATAACAGTAGCCAGTGCTGATCACGATATGTATCAATTAATAGATACTTATATTAATATTTATGATCCTTATGATAAAAAAATAGTAGATTATAAAAAATTTATTGAATTATATACTATAAAACCTAATCAATGGAAATATGTTAAAGCTTTAATGGGTGATGTTAGTGATAATATAAAAGGTGTTAAGGGTATAGGTGAAAAGAATGCTATTAAATTAATATATGAATATAGTGATTTAGATAAATTTTATTCTTCAAATATGGATAAAGTCTCTAAAAATGTTAAAAAATTAATGACAATAGTAGATGGTGATTATAATGCAAAAGAATCTGCATATAATTCATTAAATATGGTAAATTTTAGAAAAATAGAATTACCATATCCTGAATTTGCGGTAATAAATCCTATAAAAGTTAATAAATCTTTATATATGGAGAATTATAGTGATGAATAAAGAAAGATATTTTGAGTTAAAAAATTTAGAAGAAAATAAAAATTTAAGTGATGATGAATTTTATTATAAATATAAAAGTGAATTTAATGGTAAAACAAATTATAGTGAAAATAGAGTTATTGATAATATTTATAGTTTTAAAGATAAAATGCAGAATATTAAGAGTAATTTAGAAAAGAAAGTTACAATATTATGAGAAACATATATGTAAAAGATAATTTTTTAATTAAAGCAGGTTATAAAACAATTAATGAACATGATGGTATAGAAAAGGTATATTTTATATTAGCCGATGGGAATGTTATTTTTGTAGATGGTACAAATATTAAAGAAAATCCTTCTTATAAGATTTTTTCTAATTTAAAGACAGAAATATTAAAATATGGTGGTATATGCGATTGTGGGGCTTTAATTGTTGGTAAGCAATCTAATGATAAAAGTAGTTGGGATTTTAATTGTATTGAATGTTCTTATAATATTACTTATTCTGATCATAAATTAGATGATTTTGTTCATGATATGTTATTAAAATTAGAAAATGAATCAAAATATTATTAATGTTATATTAATTTTTTAAGGAGATTTTTTATGGGTGTTATTAAGAAGAGTGTAAAGCAGATGATTCTTGTATATTTAAAAGAAAAAGGGAAGAGTACTTTAAAAGATATTACAAATTATATATTATCTGAAAGAACAGAAATTAAATCTTCACATGTTAGAGGTGTATTAAATGAGGATATAAGAAAGGGTAGTAAATTTTTTACAAGAAATTCTAGGGGTATATATTCATTGTCAAACAATATTTCTACTGAAGAAGTTGTTAATAAAGAAATTATAAGAGAAGAAATAGTAAGATGGAATAAAGAAGATATTATATCTAATGAAGAAAAAGAATGTTTATTGGATATGCATAGTAAAGAATAATTTTATAAATATTTTTTTATTATATAAGGGAAATTGTTTGTTGACAGTTTCCCTATTTTTTTAGTATATTATTAATAGATAGCACTTTAACAAGGAGAAATATATGTTATCTAATAATAATGTTTTAATGTCATTAATTAAAGTTTTATTAAATAAAAATGAACCTACAAATTTAAAAGATATTATAAATGAAGTTTTATTGGATCATAAAGAGGAAAATAAACAATATATATATAATTTATTATTAAATAACAAAGATTTATTTAGTAGAATTAAACGTGGTTATTATATAATATTAGATAAAGAATATGCTTATAAATATTATAATGATTTAAAAACAAAAAAAATAAAAAATAGAATTCCTATTAATGGTTTAATAGTTAAAAATAATTCACCTCATTTACATATAGATTTAGAAGAAAAAGAATTAAATGTGGAAAAACATTTATCTTTTATAAAACAGATAGCTATACGAGCTTCAAATATATTTAAATTAGATATTCAAGATATTTTTAATGAAGCCGTTTTATTAGCATATCAACATAAAGATAAATATGATTATAGAGAAGGAAAGCCAACTACTTTTTTAAATAATCAAATTGCTCCACGTTTATATAATAAAATAAAACGAGAACTATTACCTAATTATTTTCATACTACAAAAAATGAAGAAGGAGAAAAGGTACAAGAAAGAGTATTAGTTAAAGAAGAATTTTTATATAATTCTGTTAAAAATGAAGATGATAATAATGATGTTTTAATGAATTATATAGATCAATCTAACGTTTTTAAAGAATTAGAGTATGATAAAAGAGAACAAGTGGATTCTTCATATATT
>JALNZQ010000284.1 GCA_023229165.1 Methanothrix sp. | reverse complement strand
TTTCTGATCCGAAAAAGCATAATAAATATAACTAATGATCCGAATCAGTCAAATAAATATAATTTCTGATCCGAAAAAGCATAATAAATATAACTAATGATCCGAATCAGTCAAATATTAAATATAATTAATAAACCGAATCAGTCAAATAAATATAATTTCTGATCCGAAAAAGCATATTAAATATAACTAATGATCCGAAACTGCAAAATTTGACTATTGAGGATTAAAAATTATATTTAAATTTTAACAAAACGTTTAATTATTACAAAATTTAACCAATTATAACCCATTTAAATATAACTAATGATCCGAAAATGCAAAATACGTTCCAAAACTCAATATATCTAAAGAAAAAAAAGAAAAAATGGAAAACATATCAATATCACCTATACTATAATAATAAGTATATATAAATAAACCAATATAACTATATATAAAAACAATTTGTAATAACTTATTAAAAATTGCCCCCCTATTTAATTTAAATAAAGAAAAATATTAAATTATAACAATTTCTATATAAGTAAAATTCGTAGATAGTAAAATTTATACAATAGTATAGTTCGTAGGATGTTGGATGCTTAAATTTTATTCATGCTTAAACTTCGGGGGAATAATAAAATAAAAGGATTAATTTAGGGTAAGTCAGGTTCATCTTTTTCAAGGGTTCAAAAAAGCAAGGAAAATTTTTTTTCAATGGAGTGGAGTAAAGTGGGTAAGGGTGGGGGAAAGTGGTAGAATTTATAAACGTAAATTTACTGATTAGTAGTAGCAATGAGTAAATTGAAAAAAGAAGAATTATTACTAATAGTAAATTAATTTTTGTTTGTAAACATTCCTTCGAATATAACTTATTGTAAATAGATAAGATGATATAAATAAGTTAGGTTATATTATTGCTACGAAGATGAGTTATATATGGAGTTTGATAGGGGTACAAAATAGTTAAAAAGATGGTAAAAAAGATGAGTGAAGTGAAAAAAGAGTGGCAAGGAATAAGGAAAGTGGTTAGAAAAGTATAAATAGGGGTGCAAGTAGTTAAAAGAAAGAATAGAAAGAGGGTTTTGAATTGGTATAAAATTTTGATATGTATAAGAAAAGGGTTGAAAGTTATTAGGAAATTGTTATATTATATATAAAAAGGGGTAAAAATGTTTGAATATGGTAATGCTGATTTAGAGAGTATAATTAAAGCTATGTACGATTATTATGAAGTGTTATGTATAGCAGAAGATGTTACTCCTGTTTTGAGAGATGTATTTGGTAATATATTGAGGGCTTCATATTATTATTATTTAAGTAATATGAAGGAGTTTAATGAGTTTAATAATATAGTTAAGGTAAGTTTAAATAAGATAGGAGATATTTTATTATTTTGGGTAGAGATAAGTGGTAGTAATGCAGATAATATAGAGATGTTTTTAGTTAGAAACCCGGAGGTATAATATGTTTGAAAATGAAGAAGGTTATGGGGATGAAGGTGAAGCATTAGATATAGCTGTTAATGTTTATGGAGATTATTTAAAGATTGCAGATGAGTTAAACGTAGAAGCTAATGCGAGGTATGATTTAGAATTTTTTGAAGATAATATAAGAACGTTTGAAGATCAGTTTAAGAATATATATGCACGTATAAGTAAAAACAATTTTGATTGGATGCCATTTGAATTTCATATATGTTTACATGAATATGGTAAAAGTAATGCTTTAGATTTTGTAGATTTAACAGTAGAAGTTTCAGATATAGAATTTGATGATTATGATTTTATTTCTAGTGCTACCACATCGTATACATTAACTTTTAGTGATAGTAGGTTAAAGGATTTGTTTAATAGTGAGGAATACAGAATTAATAGTATAATAAATGGTGATTATATAGAAGATTATGAAGATTTTAATGATGATGAAGAAGATAATGATAAGCCTTGGTTATAAGATTAAGATAAGATAAAAATTAAGATAGTGAAATATATTGCCTATTCTTCGAAAGAGGGGTAGGTTTTTTTATTATATATACTTATAGGTGAAACATATTGCACTTTTCGTCACTACAGATTTCACCCCCTATTTTTATTTAATAAAATTGATTAAATTAGAAAGAATTAGGGGTTTTATGTTGCATAGCTGTGGAGCGCATCCATGCAACAAATTAAATATAATTAATGATCCGAAAAAGCAAAGTTTGTATTTTAAATTAATATAACTTTGTTTGTAATAAATATAATTTATAATCCTCAAAAGCAAAGTTATATAGAAATAAAATAAATGATGAAAATTAAACATTTATTTTATATAATCTATTGATTTTAGAAGTTAATTTAATTATATTAAATATATAAGGAGGCAGATATGAAAAGTAACAATAGCAGCAGTAGAGTTTATTGGGAGAGAGTAGAAGAAGAGTTTGAAGAGACAGTGAGTGAAGAGGTAATTGAGAATCATTATGATGAGGATAAGCTACCAGATTTAGAAGAGTTAGCTTTAAGTTGTCCTTATGATGATTTATCAGAGAGGTTATTAATTTATGCGAGGGTTATAGAGTGTCATTTAATAGAGGACGAAGATGAAAAAGAGATTGAAGAGGGGATAGATAGTTATTTGGAATTATGTTTTGATATAGATAAATAGAGTTGCAAAATTAGTATAGATATAGTATATTAATTTTTTAATGAGTTATTATGCTATTAATGATAGATGAGAAGTTATTAATAAGGGTTCAAGATGAACAAAGAAAAAAGTGTTTCTGGTGTCGTAGAATTAGGTAATAACATTTCTTGTAGTGGTAAAGTAGAAGAAAAGATAATATATAGAAAGAGTATTTAGATTATAGAATACTTACTTGTTTTATTTACTTATTTTCTTGTGCTCCTGTGTGAAGTACAGTGGACACAGTCAGTAAGGGTGGGTTTTTATTATGAGTGATATTAAAGAATTAATAAATAAAAGAATATTTGAAGTTTTAGGTGCTGAAAAGGGATCAGAGGGAATTACTTTAAAATGTACAGATGGTACAAAATATATGATGTATCATGAACAGGTAGGTATTGATAATATTATTGGTGATATAGAAAGTATTAAAAATAATATGATTATTAATGTAAGTGAAACTAACCCTGATCGACCTATATATGGTGATTATTATAATGAATCATTTACATGGACAGATTTTATGATAGAAACCAAAAATGGTAAGGTTATTTTTCAGTGGTTGGGTGTATCTAATGGTTATTATAGTGAAGTTCCAGTTTTTAAAAGAATAGATATTTTTTGTAATAATATTGATTGTCCTTATATGGAGGATCATAAATGTGTTAATGGTGTAGATCCTAATAATTGTCAAATTTATAAAAATTTTTCATATAATTTTGGTTTTGATTTGAGCGATGGTATTTTAGAAGGATAAGAAATAGAACGGTATTATGGGTTATAGTCATAGTGTTGTATTA
>JALNZQ010000283.1 GCA_023229165.1 Methanothrix sp. | reverse complement strand
GCACCAAAATAGTGAAACATCAAGATTCGAATTCATCGCTACCCCAACTTATTAATTGATGAGGTAGTATTAAAATCTTTCAGTTAAGAAAGTACACGACCTCATTTTCTGACCATCCCAAAAAGGATGACGTTCTGCCAAAAAAAGAGCCTGAGCTGCTTTTCTGAACAAATCCGACTCATAATTGATGGCCTCAACTATAAAGGACAACGTACCAAGATCACGGATGCCAGGCTCACCGCCCATCTCTTCTATAAGAAAATCATGAATTTGGATTACCTTCTTTTCGGTGAGTTCTTCCATGGGAGTCAGGCCTTCAATGAAACTTCAAGGTTTAAGCCTTATCGGAGCAGACACCAGAAAAAATATAGCTGATCACCATATCAAGCATACTGAGGGAGTGGTGATCACCATGAGGATTTATGCCGAGGCTAATGATCAGTTGCTAAAAGACATAAACCTAGCAGTCAAAAAAAGGGGCATCTGTAAGACTCAAATTGTTCTTGAGGCTCCTGATCGGTACCTACATGGTAGTGATCATGGAGAGCTTGCGGAGGCCATCTCCGAGCTGGATAAGACCAAAGCAGAAGCACGCATCGACCTAGAATTGACGAAGCGTGATCACGAGCATGCACTAGACACCATCAGACAGGACAGGGAACAGATCCGTATGTTATCTGCATTAACTCATCAGCTTACTGAGAAGATCACCACTGCGCTACCACCAAGCCAAGAAGAGGCCAGGGCGAAGCACTGGTATCAATTCTGGAAGTGAAGATATCGAGATCTTGGTTACTTCTCGATCTTCACATTGTGCTTCTCGAAGAATTCTGTCAGGGCATCCTCGACCACCTGGCTTTGGGCACGCAAATTGCTCGTAGTTTGTGCGGTGTAAACCCTCAGAGTCTTGGCTATAGGTTCGGATAAGGTCAATGTAGTTTTAGGCATAATGCTCTATTTGAAGTCATATGCATATATACCTTATAATGGCATAAGATTTGAAATCTTAGATATTTAAATGCTAAATTAATTTCAATTATGGAAACAAGACACGTGGGCCACAAGATGCCGCTTACTTCTTATGTAACTGCACCACATAAGATAATATCAAAGCATTACATAAGAAGTAAGCAGTTATTGATGTATTCTATTAATAATATAATTTATGTATTTCCCTAGAATCAACGATCTCCTGGCACGATAGATTACCCGGACACGGCCATAGATGACTTGATGACGGTGGGATGATTTGCCCAAAACGAGAAGAGACCCGGTAGGTCAAGTGCTGCCTGGGAGGGACGGCAAGATATACCGGATCACTACAGGTACTTATTTTAAAATCTTATTAACTTTACGGACAAACGATAAGGCTTCCATCAAAATTACAAGGTCTTGATGATGGAAACAGAGGGGATATTTTGGGTTCGGTACATTCCCCTACTTACTAGCCCCCGCATGCCGTGCCCAGAGATTTGTTTACGAAGGTGGTGAGGAGATCTGGAGGAGGTGCCCAGGATCTCCTGCTTGTAGGATTGATCCTAAAATAGCCATATATGTTCATGATATTTATCTTTTTCTAAGAAAGATCAGATTCACAACGCGGTTAGATTAAAGCTTGCTGGATACCGGTATCCACAGGAAATACAATAAAAGAAAGGTCGATAAATTATGATGGTATCGGAAATCCAGTATTCTTTTAGACCGGATTTTAGGAAGTTTGTAAGCCTCTTCCACAAAATAGCAAGTGCCATCCTTCTTGTGGTATAAAGCCAGATTTTGGGAACCAGGCGAAGACATGGTAGGCTTGGGGCATAGAGTGACTTCTCCTAGAACACGCTCGTTGGCTAGAGAAAGCCCTAACAGTTTCATTTGGCAACGGTCTGGAGAGTATATCTATCCCGCCAAAGAAATAATAATTTAGTGCTATTATA
The DNA here is from genome assembly GCA_023229165.1 of Methanothrix sp. GTDB lineage: Archaea > Halobacteriota > Methanosarcinia > Methanotrichales > Methanotrichaceae > Methanothrix. Next base: position 1,531 of record JALNZQ010000283.1, on the reverse strand, counting down.
ATAGAACACGAACCGAACATGCGATATAGTCAAAACTAATAATAGTGAAACAGTTAATACATTTAATCAATTTAAATATTTATGATACACAACTTAGGACATTGCTGCCTAGAAACCGGAGTGTCTCACCTCCTCTTTGAAGAAGATCACCTTTATCTCTTCCATCCGGGACCGTTGCCTTTGGGCCAAGTCTCTGTCATCTTTGATAATATCAGAATGTCTCAAATTGTCTGTTTTGGCCGTAAGCCTCATGGTCTGGCGGCCATCGCCGGGTGTGTGGCCACAAAGTAGCGCCGGGCAAAGCTTCTCTGCTCTTCTAAGAGCTCTTATCGTATCCCTTCTGGAAGGTGGCTTGCCCTCCCTACCGGCCAGGAAGTCCCTGGTTTGTGCTGAGTTGAATGCAACCTCTTTCTTTCCTTCTGCGATGATCTTAACATGCTCTACGATGGCCAGGGCCCTGAGGCCGATCTTGGTAATAGCCTGCCTGATCACTCCCTGATCTGTGGGCGCCGTGGGCGGCCTGGCTTGCATAGCCCTTTTCACGTGGCCTATTTGCTGCCGAATGTAGGCATTGAGGGCAAGCATCTTCTCCATGGGGGATCTCGCCACTTTCACGCACTGGTTGGCCCTGGTGTTGAGCTCTGCAAGCTCTCTTCCTCGGAGGATCCCCTGGTCCTTCAGAAGATCATTCAAGGAATTGTAGGTCAAGGCGAGATCATCGAAGAAGTGCTGCAGCTCCGAAGCGGGAATTTCAAGAATAGCATCCGCTAAGCTAGATGGCTCTTGCATTGTCGGAGACCTCCTAAAAAGAGAGAACGGCCAGTATCCTGGCCTGTCTCCATCGTCTCACGATCTCACGGCATTGGGCTGCAGCTCTCCGGCGTTTTCGTTCGCCTATTGCGTGCATGGCCGGGCCCCCGCAAGCGCCTTCCTGCCGGCCTCTGTCAAATTGCAGAAGACCTTCCCTCTCTGGCTCGTTCGATCCAGCTCGACAAATCCCCAAGCGGCCAGTCGCCTTATCCTGTCGTAGGATTGTGATTCTCGCAGGAGCGTGAAGCCTCGCAAGACCTCGGCCATATGCTGGCCAGGGCGCGCTTTGATTGCGGCCAAGAGAGCTATGTCTATCGAGTCAAGGCTTATTGCGTGCATGCGGCGGCCCCCCTATCCAGCATAATCCCGTCTAGTGAGTTGGTGACGAACTTTCTTGAGTTCTTCAATAGAGTCCAAAACGTCGCAAAATCCGCGCTACAGAAGTTGCGTTCCACAAAATCAAGCCGCGACATCCGATCAATGCAGTAATCAAGCTTATCTTCGCCGTTATTATAATTGTATTTGTAATATTCTCTGACCCATGCATTGAAGCTGATCCGGTCTCCTTTCCCAGGGTTGAACCGCGCGAATGTCTTTCCCACATTGGCCCAAACGTGATCTATGGGCACTATCACGCTTCCAGGGACATGCAAGAGCACATCCCGAAGGCAGACGGTAGGCTCTGCTCCTCGATAGGGGACTTTTCGCAGGCCGAAAGCGC
>JALNZQ010000282.1 GCA_023229165.1 Methanothrix sp. | reverse complement strand
AATACTAATACTAATACTAATACTAATACTAATACTAATATAGAAAAGAAAAAAAATAAAATTTCTAATAATTTAAAAGAGTATAAAATTTTATCTAATGTATATGATTGTCAATCAAGAACAGTAGGTTATTGGATAAGAAATATGAGAGGTAAAGATAAAAAATTATTATTAGAATTAATAGAAGAAAGAGAATGGGGATTAGGTAAAAAAATTTCAAAAATAGAGTTGGGAAAGTTATTTTCTGAAATGGATATTTAATAATGTTTAAGATAATAGTTGTAGGTGGGCCTGCAGAAAATTATGTTGATCAATGTATTATATCTATTCTAAATCAAATAGAAACTGATTGGGAAGCTCAAATAATTATAGATCCTATAGATAACTCTTATGATATTGCTAAAAAATATGAAACAAAAAAAATAAAGATACATAAGAATGATATTAGACAATATGCTTTAAAAAATATAATAAGTGCAATAAATAAATTAAATCCTAAAGATGATGATATATTAGTATTTATAGATTTGGATGATTGGTTAGCAAATAGAAAGGTTTTATCAATATTAAAAAATTATTATAAAAATAATAATGATTTATTAATTACTTATGGCAGTTGGAAAGCTTATCCTATAGAATTTAATTATCCTAATAATAGTAAACCATATACTGAAAATGATTTTAATATTGGTATTAGGAATTCTGAATGGAAAGGTACTGCATTAAGAACAATGAAATATAAATTATGGAAAAATATAAAAAATAAAGATTTAAAGAATAAAAATGGAGAATATTTTAAAACAGCTTGGGATGTAGCAATAATGATGCCTGCTCTTGAAATGGCAGGATTAAAAAGATCAAAATTTATAGAAGAAATACTTTATATTTATAATAAAATTACACCATTTAATGATGATAAATTGTATTTAAATGAACAAAGAGCAAATAAAAACTATATATGCTCTTTACCATCTTATAGGAGGTTATAATGGAAGAAGACAAACAAAATTTATTAAATATTGCAGATGAATATAAGAAAATAATAGATAATTTAGAAAAAGAACCTCATTATGTAGATAGAGATGGTGATTTGTTTACTATTATATGTCCTCATTGTGGCTCTAAAAATGTTGGTAGGATTGGAGTATTCTTTGTTTGTTCAAGACGACATATTTTTTCTCTTTATACTGAAGATGGGGTAAGAAAAGATTCTGAATTGTCTGATGATCGTAAAAGAAGAATATTAGGAGATGATTTAGATCCTAAAACTCTTATGGATGCACATGGGCATGCGAAATATGATCTATTTAATAGCGATGATAAAATACCTATGTATTTTCGTTTGTCTTTATGGGGGTTAGAATATGATAATAGAACTTTAAATAATGCAAAAATATATTTAGATATGTTTAAAAATAAAATGAGTAGTTTTTCTAAAAAGTTTGATCGAATGTATTTAGAACTTCGTAATTTTAAGACCGATTTTACCGAAGCTATAGAAGGTAAAGTTGATTGGCAAATTGATAGTGGAATGTTTTCTATGTGGATGGAAAAAGCCATAGTTATTGCAAATGAGTTAGATAATATAGATTTTGGAAATGAAGAAATTTATGCAAATTTATTTTATATTTATTAATTTTTAATGTTTTTTGTTATATTATATAAAAAGGATATTTTATGAATATAAAATTTTTAATAAGTTTATCTATTATAATAGTTTTATTAGTAGCATTAGTTATGATGTTTAATCATATTAATGGATTACAGAACAAAATTAGAATAGGTGAGTCTAATATTTCTGCATTAAATGATACATTAAAAACATATAAAACAAAAAATGGAACAATTGTAGCAGAAAAAGAAGCATATTATTCAAATTTAAAAGAATTAGAAAATGTTAATAAACAACTTTATGATTCTATTAAATATTATGAAAAAGAATTAAAAATTAAAATAGGTTCTGCTCAAATTGTAGGTGTAACTGGTAAGATTATTACTGTATATGATACAATAAAAGTTCAGAAAGAAAAAATTTCAGATACTATTACTAAATTTATTATAAATGCTGACAATAATGATAGTATTATAAGTTCTAATATAACTGCAGAGTTAAAATTATATAGTACTTGTGATTCAATATCTTTGATTGATTATTTATTAAATAGCACATTTAATATAGATAATTTAAAATTAAATATTTTAACTGGTTATAGAAAAAAAGGTTTTTTAAAACCTTCTGTTCAATATGTTTCTTCAATTACAACAAATGATGAAAGATTTAAGATTAGTAGTGTTGAAAGTTGGATTAACAATGAATTTGAGAAAAAAAGATATTTAAGTTTAAAACCAGGTCTATTTTTAGGTGGATTTTATGATCCTTTTTATAAACATTTTAGTTTAGGTATAGGTTTAGGATTAACTGTTCAATATATTAAATAGTTGTTTTTTTGTTTAAAAAATATTATATTAAAAGAGAAAGAGAGGTTTTTTATGGCAAAATTTATTGGTGAATTATCAAATGTTTCTACAAGAACTAGTAAGAAAGGTGTTACAGAGACAGTAGTAACATTTAGAATTGATAATGGAAGATATGGACAAACTCCTGATTTAAGAGATTTTCAGGGTTTACCATGTTTAATAGAAATTATTCAGAAAAAAGAAGAAGATGGTGAAGATAATGATACAATTGAAAATTAATAATTAAACATTTAGTGCTCCTTAAAATGGGGCACATTCTCTATTATCGGAGTTATTGTATATGGAAAGAGAATGGCAGTGGTTTTCAATAAGTTTTGAGGACAATTCGTATAGTAGTTTTTGGTTTTTCCCCATATTTCAGTCTGTAATTAGACAGCACGCTATTTATCCAAAAGAAAATATTACTATTAACAGAAATAATGATTATTATCAATATAAGTTTGTTTTTGATTGGCAAGATGAAAATACTTGCGGTATTGAAGTTTATAGAAAGTTAAAAGATTAATGAATTATATTGCTTGTATAGGTAGTAGAGCATTAAATGCTGATGAGCAAAATTTATGCTATAAAATAGGGCAATTTTTATCTCAGAATTATATAATTAAAACCGGGAATGCTGTTGGTGCAGATCAATCTTATGCGAGAGGTGTCAATAGTATTGATCCTACAAAATTATGGCTTTATTTACCTTGGGAATCCTATAATATTGATGCTATTGTAAAGGGTAATTGTATAGTTTGTTGGGAACCTAAAAAAGAATGGTATAGTATAGCAAAAGAATTACATCTTTATTGGGATTCATTAAAGTTTGGTGGAAAGAGTCTGCATGCAAGAAATGTTGGTATTATAGAAAATGTAGAGTATGTAGTAGCATTTCCTAATCAGGGTAATGGTGGGGGTACGGGAATGGGGATGAGAATGGCTGCAAGAAATAGTATTCCTGTATATAATTTAAGAGAGGATAAGGAAAGAAAACGATGGAAAA
>JALNZQ010000281.1 GCA_023229165.1 Methanothrix sp. | reverse complement strand
GAGTCTCAATACAGCCACCAGGCCTTTGGCAACATACTGCCTCTGCGAGATGTCTTCACCAGCTTCTTCTTCGTCTCCATAGGAATGCTTCTTGATATTAATTACCTGCTGCAAAATCCGGTGTATATCGTGCTACTTGCCATAGGCATCATGGCATTAAAAGCTCTCATCGCCGGCTTCGTGATAGCTCTTATAGGGCTTCCACTTCGCATAACAATTCTTGTCGGTCTTGCCCTGAGCCAGATCGGGGAATTCTCCTTCGTTCTTTCTCAGGTCGGTCTAGATTATGGTCTGCTTTCGGAAGATGTTTATCAGATATTTCTAGATGCAACAGTGCTGACCATGGCAGCTACATCCTTCATCATAGCAATATCTCCCAAGATAGCTGAAGCTGCAATGAGGCTGCCGCTCCTGCAGATCCGGAAATCCCCGGCTTTTTCGAAGACAGCGATAAGCACAAATGTCGGAGGCATGAAAGATCACCTCATTATTATAGGATATGGCATCAATGGCAGAAATGTGGCAAGGTCCGCAAGGAGCGAAGACATACCTTACGTAATTGTGGACATCGACCCGGAGATTGCCAAAATTGAAGCGAAAAACGGCGAGCCGATCAGCTATGGAGATGCGACCCAAGAGACTGTTCTCCAGGATAATGGCATCGATAATGCAAAAGTGATGGTGATAGCAATCTCGGATCGAGCGGCAACCCGCAGAATAACTGATCTTTCCAGGAGATTAAATCCAGATATATATATAATTGCTAGAACTCGCTACATTCAGGAGATGGAAGTTCTGCAAAGTCTCGGAGCAAATGAGGTTATTCCAGAGGAATATGAGACATCCGTAGAAATATTTAGCAGAGTTCTGAAGAAGTACCAGGTGCCTAATGGACGGATCGAGTCTTTTATCGACCATATCCGGTCAGATGGATATGAGATGTTCCGAAGCATTTCCCGGGAGCCTTACTGCGATTCAAACCTCAATATGACCAGCGGCGAGATCATCACGCTCAAGGTTAGTGAAGGATCCCCGATAGCGGGAAGATCCATCGGAGAAATCGGGCTAAAAGAAAATGGGATCACTCTGCTGGCAATACATAGAGCTTCACAGACCGTTGATGATCCCGATGAGGCCGTTGTGCTTTTGCCTGATGATGTGGTTGTCTTCCTTGGGTCCAATACAAGTATATCGCATGTAGAGAATTTGTTCAGGAATGAATTGGATCCTAGATGATTGAACCGAGAAGGCTAAGCTCATGATACATCAAATAATTGCTATAATGTCCTCTTTGAGACAGACACAGAAGAATCTGGAAAAAAAGAAAATGAACAGCAAGGCAGATAAAAAAGTGCCGAAGGTAGAGGAAAAAGATAACCGATGAACCAAATCGCACTGTGGGATGAAATCCGGACGAGATGGCCGAGCAAGTTCCGGGAGCAGGAGCGCTTCATTTTTCAGGAAATTCGTCCAGGTAACCGGATATTCGTAGGCACGGGATGCGGCGAGCCTCAGTATCTGGTCAGCTCGCTGCTCAATTTCGTTAAGAACCAGCCCAAGGCCTTCCTGGATGCCGAGCTGATCAACATAGTTACACTGGGTGTAGCGCCCTACACGGACGAAAAGTTCAAAGACAATTTCCGGCTCAACTCCTTCTTCATCGGAGACAACACTCGAAAGGCCGTAAACCGGGGTGGTGCCGACTACACACCTATCTTTCTCTCCCAACTACCCGCCCTGATCCGGTCGGAGAGGATACCTCTTGATGTGGCCCTCATCCAGACCACGCCCCCAGACAAGGACGGCAATATGAATCTGGGCGTCAGCGTGGACATCGTCGCAGCGGCTGTGGAAAAGGCAGGAATTGTGATCGCCCAACCAAATTCCTGCATGCCTGTTGTGGAAGGAGACGGCTGGATTTGCATGGATGATGTAGACTATATCATTGCAAAAGATGAGCCCCTGCTGGAGTATATCGAGGATGTGCCTGGCGATATTGCTCAGAAGATCGGAAGGTACGTGGCCCGTATCGTGGAAGACGGCTCTACCATCCAGGTGGGATACGGCAGCATTCCCAATGCAATAGTCTCCAGTCTGCAGGGAAAAGAGCACCTGGGAGTGCACACGGAACTGCTTAACGACGGCATTGTCGCTCTGATGGAAAAAGGAGTTGTAGACAACAGCCAAAAGAGCATCAATCCGGGCAAGTGCATTGCCACCTTCTGCATGGGCCGACGCCATACCTTCGATTTCCTGAGGGAGGAGAGGTCGATAGAGTTTCGTACTATCGACTATACCAATAACCCGCTCATCATTGCTCAGAACAGAAAGATGACAGCCATCAACAGCGCTCTGGAAGTTGATCTCACCGGACAGGCCACGGCGGAGTCTTTGGGGCATAGCTTCTACAGCGGCATCGGCGGCCAGGCAGACTTCATGCGCGGGGCGGCCCTTGCTCCGGATGGAAAGACAATTCTCGCCCTGCCCTCCACAGCGCAAAGCATGGGGAGGGATGCATCTTCGCCGAGAGGACAGCTTGTCTCCAGGATTGTTCCATTTCTGAGTGAGGGAGCGGGAGTCACCTTAACAAGGGGCGATATTCACTACGTCGTCACTGAATACGGCATCGCCTACCTGCACGGCAAAAGCATTCGAGAGAGGGCCATGGCCCTCATATCTATCGCCAATCCATTCTTCCGGCTCTGGCTGATAGAGGAGGCCAGGAAGCTCTATCTCATCTATCCCGATCAGGCCTTCATTCCCGGCATGAAAGGCGAGTACCCTGAGGACCTGGAGGTTCATAAGACCACCGGCAAGGGTTTGCAGCTTCTCTTGCGGCCGATCAAGATCAGTGATGAGCCGCTGCTCAAGGATTTCTTTTACTCTCTATCCGATGAAAGCATGTATCAGAGGTTTATCTCGGTCAGGAGAGACATTCCCCATGAAATGCTGCAAAAGTTTGTGGCGGTGGACTACTTCCAGAAGATGGTACTGGTAGCCGTAATGGAGGAGGATGACAGGGAGGCGATCTGCGGACTGGGCCAGTACGGCTTGAACAGCGATACGTACACGGCAGATGTAGCGCTGGTGGTGAGGGACGACTGCCAGAAAAAGGGCGTGGCCGGAGAGCTGCTCAGCTATCTGACTTATCTTGCCAAGAAACAGGGGCTCTTGGGCTTCACAGCTGAGGTTTTGGTCGGAAATGACCCTGTCTTCCGGCTCTTCAAAAAAATGGGTTTTGATGTGAGCAAGAGAAACGAGGATGGAGTATATGAGATGTTGGCCAGGTTCAGATAATATTAATCTCACGGCAGATCGCTGCAAGATCCTGATCTGCGCCTCATGTTTCTCTGACAATCCTCATGTTTCTTTAACAATATAGTACCTCAGAGAATCGGAATCCGCCGTCTTAAGATACATATCGCCAGCCAAAGATACGTATTTATTCTTGCTCAACGTGATGG
>JALNZQ010000280.1 GCA_023229165.1 Methanothrix sp. | reverse complement strand
AATTTTAGGTACTCCTGCACCATTTTAGGCCGGCGCACCTTCTTGACGCCCGTAAGCTCTCCGTTTTCGTATTCCATGAGCGGCCACAGCCCACTCTCCACAGCCAGACGCGCCAGCTCAATCATGGTGCCTGCCTCAAAGGTCCAGCCGGTGATGCAGGGCGCATTGACCTGAATATAGGACGGCCCGTTCACCTGCAGGGCCTTCTTGACCTTTCGTCTCAGGTCCACAGGATAGGCCACAGAGGCGGTAGCCACGTAGGGAATATTATGGGCCAGGGCGATGGCCGGCATATCCTTCTTGGGCCGGGGATTGCCCTGGCTCTGTCTGCCCGAAGGAGTCGTGGTTGTATTCGCACAGAAGGGCGTAGAGCCGCTGCGCTGTACGCCGGTGTTCATGTAGGCCTCGTTATCGTAGCAGACATAGAGAATCTTATGGCCGCGCTCGAACATGCCTGAGTTTGAGCCCATGCCGATATCAAAGGTGCTCCCATCTCCGCCGATGATGATCAAGTTGGTATCCAACCCCTTGCGCTTGAGCATAACCTCCACGCCGGAGGCCACGGCCGATGCATTCTCGAATAAGGAGTGAATCCAGGGAACACACCAGGCGCTCTCCGGGAAAGGAGTGGTTGTAACCTCCAGGCAGCCCGTGGGCGAGACCACAATGGTATTTGGTCCCGCCGCATCCAAGACCAGCTTAATGGTGGTGGGCATGGCGCATCCTGCACAGGCCCTGTGCCCTGGTGCCAGCAAAGATTTATCCATTTTCTTTTGCCTCCTAAAGGATCTCCGTCCTCAGATCCAGGAATTGAAACTCGGTCTCTATCGATTTTCGGGCAGCTTCTGCCTTGGCCACGATCTTTCTGATATCCTTGATAGTGATATCGCGACCTCCCAGACCCGCGGTAAAGCCGATGATGGGCATTCTGATATTGCTGTTGTATAAGGAAGCCTTCAGATCTGTTACCAGACCTGCTTCGCCACCGATAGCGACGTCTTTCTCAATAACCGCAATTACGCTTGCATCCTTCAGGGCTTTTCGCAGAGCTTGCACCGGGAAGGGCCGATAGCTTCGCACCTTTAGCAGGCCGACCTTCTTGCCCTCGGATCGCATGGCATCAATGGCATCCTTGATGGTGCCTATGACTGAGCCCAATGTGACTATTACTATCTCGGCGTCCTCGACAAAGTAGCTGTCCAAAAGCCCGCCGTAGTACCTTCCAAAGGTCTCCTCAAATTCGCGAGCAACCTTTTCAATCTTGTCCAGAGCCTTTAGCTGGGCCTCGAACTGCTGGTAGCGAAACTCAGTGTAGGTAGATGGGTCCGCGAAGGCCCCAAAGGTCTTGGGATGGGCCGGGTCCAGGATATCTGCCGGCTTGTAGTCAGGCAGAAACTCCCTGGCCTTTTCCTTGTCCAAAAGCTCTACCGGCTCGTAAACGTGGGTTAAGATGAATCCATCCATGCAGACCATGATGGGTGTGCGGATCTGTGCATCCTCGGCAATCTTGTAGGCCTGCAGCGTGGCGTCCACTGCCTCCTGAACATCCTCCACGTAAATTTGCAGCCATCCTGCATCGCGAGCACCCATAGCATCCTGCTGATCGTTCCAGATGTTGAGAGGCGCGCCCAGTGCCCGGTTGGCCACGTTCATAACAACGGGAATCCTCATGCCGGAAACGTTGTACAGGACCTCATACATCAGAGCTAGGCCCTGGCTCGTGGTCGAGGAGTAGGTTCTGGCACCGCACGCGCTGGAGCCGATCAAAACAGACAGGGCTGAAAACTCGGAATCCACCGTCAAAAATTCGCTGTCAAGCTCACCATCAGCCACCATTTGGGAGAGGTTCTCCACTATGTGGGTCTGAGGCGTTATGGGATAGGCCGAAATCACATCCGGCCGGCAGCACATGACTGCATGGGCCACCGCATAAGAGCCCTCCACCACTTTCCTATTAGCAGTCTTCTCGCTCATCACTTCTCCTCCAAGACCATTGTAACCGCCATGCGCGGACACTCGTTAGCGCACACGCTGCAGCCTTTGCAGTAGTCCAGGTCGGGGACAAATAGCCCCTCTTCCTGGTGGATGCAGCCCTCGGGGCAGTAAATCTCGCAGAGGCTGCATTTTATGCATTTCTCATGATCGAATATGGGTACGAAAGTACGCCAGGCACCGGTCTTTGTTATGCGGGTGCTGCACGCTTCTACTAAACTCCCTGCTTTAATTGCCATTAAGATACCCTCTCGAAGGCGGCTTTAATGGCGAGCAGGTTCTTCTTGCCCAGCTCCCCTTTGAAACGTTCCGAAATAGCTTTGTTCAGGCTCTCCAGACCCACCTCTTTGCTCGCTCCGCAAAATGCTCCCAGCATGGTGGTGTTGACGATCGGCCGCTTTAGGATCTCCATGGCGATCTTGGTAGCGTCGATAGTGATGACCTCTGCATCTGTTTTAAGCTTGAGCGCCTCACAGGGCCGATCGGTGTTTATTATTATCTTCCCGGTCGGTTTAAGTCCGCCCGCCACATCCACCACATCGAGCAATGTTACATCCTGCACAATGACGTAATCCGGCTCATAGATCTGACTTCTTATCCTGATGGGCTTGTCGGCAATTCTGGCAAAGGCCATTACCGGCGCACCCCTCCGTTCTACTCCAAAGGCAGGAAATGCCTGAGAGAACCTTTTGTCCTCAAAAGCAGCAACGGCTATCATTTCGGCTGCAGTGACAGATCCCTGACCGCCACGACCATGTAAGCGTATTTCTTTCAAGGGCTGACCTCCAATTATTCGCGGGCTGATCTACTCTTCTTCGCGGAAAAGTGATGAGTAAATATATCTCTTTCGGAGCCGCGGCAAGTTCTTATGTATGATGCTCTTCTTACACCCTAGTTCATGCCGCCCGGGCACTAGCTCCGGCAGTTGAAGGATAGCCTATGGATAACAGGAATGAAATACTCTTTGCGGTCCGAGAAGCCAAGAGGTTCCTTGGAGGGGCAGCAGACTTTCGCGTCGCAGATGCTCTGGCGATCTTAGAGGGCATCGCGCCGTTCCTGAATAAGGAAGTTGTCATAGGGATGAAGTGCAAAAGCTGCGACAATTATGCGTCGGCAACATTCCCGTTGTGCCGGGATTTCTGGGCAGTAGACGAGAGCGAATACTGCCATGCCAAGGATGCGTCCTTAAAAAACCTCACCACGTCCAAGCTGGCTGGCTGCTCCCAATACTCCGGCCAGGCTTCCCAGGATCTGATAAACCTTGGCACGGCCATAATGGAAGAGGATCTGCGACCTGCTTTTCAGGAGAGAAAGCTCTATGATCGAAGCAAATTTGCCAGCTACAGCGTGGCCTTTCGGCTGCAATCCTCGCCGGGAAAAGTCTGCATAGAACTGGGACATAGAACCGATGAAGGCTTTGCCTGCAGCGACATAAAACTCTATATCCTAAGAAGGCTAGATCCCGGGTTTGGAGCA
>JALNZQ010000052.1 GCA_023229165.1 Methanothrix sp. | reverse complement strand
CATCCCTTCAGAAGCTGCCATTTCGGCGGCATTCTCCTTGGCATTGGCCACCGCTTTCTGGCGAGCCTCTGCTGCAGCCTTGCTGGAATCGCTTAGGCCGTACCCAGCCACATAAGCCTTGGCTCCGGCAGAGCGGGCCGCATCCAGCACACGGTTAATCCTGGAATCGTCGGTGCTCTTGAGGCGAACGACAGTCGATCGCTCTAAGGAAGAGGCCGAAGCCGTGTTATTCTCACATACCGTGCTATTGTTCACTCTCTTGCAGACCTTGCTGGTGGACTGAAAGCTGGAAACTCCGCTGGACTGACCCGGCAAAATCTCCTCATCTTTGACGCCCGCCGCCTTCAGCGCATCGATTACTTTGCCCATCTTCTCCTGAGCCGCCGCCTGGGCTTCGGTCATATTATTAATGTCGCTCTTCACAGAGACGGAGACTGTCGCCGTATCCGCAGGAACTGTCACTGTTCCCTCGCCCACAATGGTCAGAGTAGGATTCGTGCCCACTGCCATGGCGGGGAGGAGCGCAGTGATCATAATGCCGAATATTATCACTAACCACTTCATGTAATCCCCTAAGTAGGGATGTCTCCCAAAGATATTAAAAGTTCGCTTGGCAAACGCGTGTCTCAAAAATGCCGGATATCAATGGATGGTTTTTGTGATGGGGTCTTTTGCCTTTGATTTCTGCAAAATTTTATATAGGTTCGCCCCAAGAACATGGTGCATAAAAATTATTAAAAGGTTATCTCCGTGAATTCCAATTCAGATCAGCCGGATCCTCAATCAGATCCAAAGCCCAATGTCCTTGCCCCAATCATAGAAGAAGCAAAAGCCGAAAAGCCGAAAAAAAGAGCTCTAGGCGAATTATTCTCCCGTGCCTTCGAGATCTACAGGGACAATCCCATAATGATTGTGCCTTCTCTCATTCCCATAGCGTCGCTTGTCTTGGGCATGGTGATCTTCGCGGGCTACGTCGGGATGATAGCGGTCTTTGGAGAAGGGGGGTTCATCGCTCCCTTCGTCCTGGCAGGACTTTTCCTGTTCGTAATACTGATGATAGTACTCTTTCTTTTGGCAGAAGGAGTGACAATAGAGATGATCAGGGAAGCATCCTCCGGCAACAAGGCGGATCTATCCTATGCCTGGAAGGTCACTAAAGAAAAGATGGAGCCGCTCGTGCTTTCCTCTCTCTTGGCCGGAATAATTGTAGCTTTCGGATATGTGCTATTCTTTATACCCGGACTGATCCTGAGCTTTGCCTTCTACTTCGTCGCCCAGACGGTTATGATTGACGGCAAGTCCGGCGTAGAGGCGCTGAAAGCAAGCTACCGTTTTGTAGAGGCCAATTTATCCGACGCTCTGATAGTAGTCCTCGTCTCTATGGCCATAGGCGCAGTGCTTCCTACCATTCCATTCATCGGCGCCCTGGCGAGCCTGCTCTCTCTGCCCTACATCTACGGCCTGGCCACATTGCTTTATCTGGACTACAAAGACGGGCAAGAGGAGAAAGAAGAGCAGTTGAAAAAGCCGAAAATTGCCGTCGAGGTGTTCTGATCGACAAGGGATATAGTCCGCAGGGCATCTGTCATTCTTTGACCATCATCTTTAATTTTAGTATTCGCATGTGCTACCAGTCATGAGCAAGATCGGAAAGGCGATAAGACTGGAGCGCATTTTGGATCGCAAAACTCGCAGAACGGTCATTGTACCCATGGATCACGGCATATCCGTAGGCCCCATCGCGGGCCTCACGAACATGCCCGCCACGGTGGACAAGGTAGCTGAAGGCGGCGCCAATGCTGTTTTAGGACACATGGGATTGCCGCTGCACGGCCACCGGGGCTATGGACGCGATATCGGATTGATCATTCATCTCTCAGCATCCAGTTCTCTTGGTCCCGATCCCAATCACAAGGTTCTTGTGACTGAGGTGGAGGATGCCATAAGAGTGGGCGCTGATGCGGTAAGCATTCACGTCAATGTGGGTGCGGATGATGAAGCGGAAATGCTGCGTGACTTGGGCAGAGTAGCCCGAACCTGCGATCTATGGGGGATGCCTCTCATTGCCATGATGTATCCCCGCGGACCGAAGGTCAAATCCGAGCACAATGTGGAGTACGTCAAGCTTGCCGCCCGAATCGGTTCCGAGCTGGGGGCGGATATTGTCAAGACCAACTACACCGGCTCTCCTGATACCTTCCGAGAAGTTGTAGAGGGCTGCAGCGTGCCGGTAGTTATCGCCGGAGGACCCAAGATGGACACTGAGATGGACCTCTTGCAGATGGTCTATGACGCAATATCGGTCGGCGGAGCCGGCGTCGCCTTCGGCAGAAACGTCTTCCAGGCGAAAAACCCAACGCTTCTGGTCAAGAGGCTATGCACCGTGGTTCATAAAGGCTATACTGCAGAGGAGGCGGAGAAGGTCGTCCTCTAGGGCGATCTTCGCACTTATTTTAATTAAGATTTGAACTAATAACTGGCTTGATACTTGCCGTAAGCAATCGACCGCAAGCTATATCCACTTACTCGAATACATTAGGAAGCATGAAGTCCATAGCTTTCCTTCTCCTGGCCTTTTTCCTGGTAGCCATTCCGCCCGCCGTGAGCCAGGATGCCAATTATTGGCTTGCTCAGACCCAGAGCGATTACAACAACGGATCCTATTCACTTGCCTTGCAGGACATCGATGAATACCTGGACATAAACTCCAGCGATACCTGGGCCTGGAGCTTCAAAGCCAATCTTCTCCGGGTTATGAAAAGATACAGTGAAGCTGTAGATAGCTTTGACCAGCTCATCCTCCTGGACGGCTCCAATGCTCAGGCCTACAACGACCGGGCCCTGATCCTTTCCGGTGGCATGAGGCAGCATGAGGAGGCCTTAAATTCTCTGGAGACTGCCTTGCAGATCAACCCCAATAATGCCAATTACCTGTTTAATAAAGGCATGGTCTTGGAGGAAATGAAAAGATATGCAGAGGCATTGAAGGCCTACAGTCAGGCTGCCGCCCTAAACCCGTCTCTTGATAAGGCCTGGTACAGGCAAGGTTTTATCTTGGCATCGCAGGGCAGCTACAATGAGTCTCTTCCTCACCTGGACAAGGCGATAAAGCTCAATTCCAAGAACGCTGATGCCTGGAACACCAAAGGATTGGTCTTAATGGAGCAGAATTCCATAGAGGTGGCGCAAAGCTGCTTCGAAAAGGCAACAGCTCTGCAGCCAGCCAACAAGAATTTCCAGACGAATCTGCAAAAGGCGCAAGAAGGAATGGAAAAGGAGCCCGAGAAGACCATAAAGTTTGAAAGCAAGCAGTGAAATTCAAATATTTTTATGATCTTAATCTAGGAAATTGTGAAGTACACCGCGCAGCCTTTGTTCACAACCGATTCTATCCACATCCTTCCCCCATGAACCTCGATAATCCTCCTGGATAGAGCCAGTCCCGCGTGGGAATTTTCTACCTCGCTGCCCCCGTAAAATAGCCGGAATATATCTTTCTGCAATAACGGGTCTATGCCAGGGCCGTCATCCTTGACAAAAAAAACGGTCTCGCCATCTTTGGAAAGATGTCCTATCTCTATCCGAAGCGGCCTGGTATTATCCGCATACCTGATACTATTCTCGATCAGATTCACCAGGACATCTACAATCCTCGACCGATCCACATTCACCAGGGGAAAATCATTTGCTGCGGTGATCCTGGCTTTGCCCGAGCTGATCTTATCTGCCGCCAGACGCAAGGCTTCCTGGACAATCTCGCCATAGCAAACCATTTCTCTGTTATTCGATAGCTTGCCAATGCTCGATACATCCAGGGCCCTGACCAAAAGGGCCTCCATTCTCTCAACGGCATCTCCTACCAGACCCAGATCTATCTCAATCCTCTGCCGTCCGCCGGACGCAATATCTTTCTTGAGATAACCAAGAAACCCCTTGATGGTCACCAGGGGCAAAATGAGGTCATGAGAAATGGCATAGACCAGTTGTTCAATCTCGTCATACCTCTCTTTCAATTCTATGGTCCTCTCGTGAACCTTCTTCTCCAGATTGTTCTGGGCTAAGAGAAGCTCTTCCTCGGATTTTTTGCGCTCTATGGCGTAGCTGATGGAACGGCGAAGCAGTCTGTCATTCACTTCTCCTTTCACCAGATAGTCTCCTGCGCCTTCTCTAACCGCTTTCACGGCCAGCTCTCGGTCGCTAAGGCCGGTCAATATCAGTATGGGTATTTTTGGCTTCTTTTTGTGAATTTTGGAGAACGTCTCCAAACCAAAGCTGTCGGGCAGATTCAAATCCAGAAGCACGGCATCCACATCTTTTGTGGTCAGGAATTCTAGCCCCGAAGAGAGACTATTTTCCCATGTCAAAACAAACATTGTAGAAGAAACGTCGTCTTCCGTGCGGGGTGCATCCCGTAAATACTCCCGGATCAGCCTTGCATCTATCTCATTATCTTCAATTAGAAGAATTTTAATGGTTTTTCTGCTCACATATATCATCTCTTAGGGGCAATCTGGCTGTCTCGAAGCAAAATCTCTTTAGCGTCCGTCATTTTTGGGCAGATTAAGGTCGAGTAATATGAAGTCAATTTTCTCGAATCATTTCCTTCCCTAATAGCTGATATCTCCGACCGGGGAGCTTCTTCTCCATAAAATATCAGGGCATTCTCGATCCGGTTTTGAAATAGTTGTGTCATTTGTGGTTCATCTGCAACGATTAATGGCATTTCGCCATATATAATCGTGCCTCTTGTCTCCTTCAGGACCTACTTTATATTTTGCAGAGCACTTTGCAAACCGTGGGTGGCGACATAGACGAACTGCGCCAGGTCGATGTCGTCTTGCATGCAGGAAAAGAAGGCTTCGAAGGCCGCTCGCCCACCAACCGAGGCGCCGACGCCGATGATGGGAAAGCTCTTCTCCGGCATTTAACGATTTGGCATGATCATCCGCCAGGATGCGATGTGCATGATTGCCTCGCCCCTCATTTTTCTTTGTAAAGATTTATATCCCATCTCGTATTGTTCCATGCAATCAGGAGGGAGTTCAACGGCATCGGTAGCGCTTAATAACGGAGCCATTGACATCAGTGGGAAACCGGTCAGAGCCTACCGGCTGGAAGGATGACGATGACCCCTCAAAGCGATTGTGTCAAGCCGTTCACGCTCTCTGAACTTGAATCGCATCTCTGGGAAGCGGCCAACATCCTTAGAGGACCGGTGGATGCTGCGGATTTTAAGACCTACGTCTTCCCGCTACTTTTCTTAAAGAGCCTATCGGACACTTATGATGAGGAGTACCAGACTGCCTTGAAGGAGTCCGGCGGAGATGTAGAATTTGCGCAGTTCTCTCAGAACTACAGGTTCAAGATACCGGATTATGCTCGCTGGAAAGATGTACGGACGGTAACCTCCAATATTGGGCAGGCGCTCCAGAAGGCGATGCGGAGCATAGAAAAGGCAAATTCCAACACGCTTGGTGAGAAGAAGTTGGACATTGTGCTTGCCGACTGGCTGGAAAGCTCGCGTATCTTGCGAGAGGCGTTAGCTGCCATTATGAAGGATGAATCATGACCGGGAAGTATCGCATATTCGTCAGTTCTGTGCAGAAAGAGATGGCAGCCGAACGTCGGGCCGTGCGCGATTTCGTCGAGGGCGATGCGCTACTGCAAAGGTTCTTCGATGTGTTTTTGTTCGAGGATCTCCCTGCGTCGGATCGCAGGGCTGACGAGGTTTATCTCGAAGAAGTGGACCGATGCGATATCTATGTAGGACTATTCGGCAACGAATACGGCAGCGAAGATTCCGAGGGCTGCTCGCCCACGAAACGTGAATTCGATCGTGCCAAGGCCAAAGACAAAGCCCGGTTGATATTCGTAAAAGGTTCGGACGACAAGATGCACCATCCATTGATGCTTGCACTTATCCGCAAGGCAGGGGCCGAGCTGATCCGCCGCCGGTTTAGTAGCGTGACTGATCTGTTAGCCGGGCTTTATGCCAGCCTCGTAGACCACCTGGAGCGCACTGGCGTCATTCACTCCGGCCCGTTCGACGCTTCCGCCTGCCAGAAGGCGAATCTTGACGATATCTCTAAACAAAAAGTCTCCGACTTCCTGGTCCGTGCCCGTGCGGAGCGCGGTTACAGGCTCGGCCGGCGCACACCTTTGCGGGCGGCTCTAAAGCACCTCAATCTCCTCGAAGGCGACATTCCCACCCACGCTGCAGTACTGCTTTTCGGCAAGGTGCCACAACGATTTCTGCCTACATCACTTGTCAAGTGCCTGCACTTTCACGGTACGGAGATCATCAAGCCCATTCCGTCTTACCAGGTATTCAAAGGCACAGTCTTTGAGATGGTGGACCAGTCGGTTGATTTCGTGCTCTCGAAGATTGATCGCGCTGTGGGGACCCGCGCCCACGGTCCGCAGGCTCCGGTCACTTACGAGCTTCCGCCTCAGGCCGTGGCCGAGGCAGTGGTCAATGCCGTCGCTCACCGCGACTACGCCTCCAATGCCTCAGTTCAGGTCATGCTTTTCTCTGACCGGCTGGAGATTTGGAATCCGGGAGAGCTGCCCCCGCCGCTCAGCTTCCGGTCTTTAAGCGAGCCGCATCCTTCCATCCCGCATAACCCGCTCATCGCCGAGCCGCTATTCCTGACCCGCTACATCGAGAGGGCCGGCACAGGAACCCTCGACATGGCAAGACTGTGCGCAGAAGCAGGCCTGCCCGCGCCCGAGTTTCGGGAGGAGCAGGGGCAGTTCATCCAGATGCTGCGGCGGCCACAAAGACCGGGTTTGGCGAAGGAGGTCAGGAATGATGATGAGGTGCTGTGGGAGCGTGCCTTGAGCGACGTAGGCCGGGCGTTTCCCGGCGCGACCGCACAAGTCACCGCACAAGTCACCGCACAAGTCGCCATATTCTGCGAAAGGCCGAGAGCGGCACGGGAGATCATGGAGCACCTCAACCTGCACCACTGGAAGACATTTCAGGTCAACTACCTCATTCCACTGATCCAGGACGGCTTGCTGGAACGCACCATTCCGGACAAGCCCACCAGCCGTCTGCAGAAGTACCGACTCACCGAGAAAGGCCGCGCCTGGCTTGCCGAGGGGAGATCGTGAAGGAGATCATCCCAGAACGCGGAGACCTGCGGCCCAACCCGGACTGGGCAAAGCTGCCGCTATTCGACCCATTTTCGACGACAGGATTGAGATCATAAGTCCCGGCCATCTGCCCAACAACCTGACCGTGGAAAAAATCCGCTCAGGCATTTCGAATATCCGAAATCCAATTCTCGTGTCCTACGCAGCCAAAGGCCTGCAGCCTTACAAAGGATTGGGATCAGGAATCAAGCGCGCTCTGGAGGACTGGCCGGATATAAGTTTCACCGACGACCGAGAAGGCCGCATGTTCATCGCATCGGCATCACTGAAAGAGCCATCAAGATGCAGATATAGAAACTAAAGGCGCAAGGTCGCATCCAGCGCATCGGCCGGATAAAGGCGGCCACTGGCAGGCAGCAGAGTGAATCTTCCCGAATTCAAACCGTAAAACCTAAAAAAACATCGGTAAAAAAATAGCGGCCAACTGGCCGCAGGATCAGACCTTCTCCACTTCCGCTTTCACCAGCCGGTGCACCTCGCCGGCATCGGCCTTGCCGCGCGTCTTCTTCATGACAACGCCCACGATGAAGTTGAGAGCCCTCTCGCTGCCTGCCCGGTAGTCCGCGACAGCCGCCGCACTCTCCGCCACAGCCTCACGCACGGCTTTTTGCACGGCATCGTCCTCCGCTCTGCCAAGACCCAGGGCCAGGACGATTTCTCCAGGCGAGCCGCTCTTCTTGTCCAGAAGCTCGCGTATGATCTGCACCGCCCCGTCCTCGCTGATCTTGCCCTTCTCCAGCATTTGCACAATCTCGGCCATGTGCTCCTCTCGGAAGCAATCGATGGCCAGATCGCGGTAGTTCAGCTCGCCCTTGAGCACATCGGCAATCCAGACCGCGGCAAGCTTTGGCGCGGCCTGCGTGGCGACGGCTTCGTAGAAGTTGGCCAGCTTGATCTCGGAGGTTAAGGATTTGGCATGATCATCCGCCAGACCGTACTGCTTGACAAACCTCTCCCGCTTGACGTCAGGCAGCTCCGGCAAGGCCGCCCGGATGGTCGGAACCCAGGGAGCGATGCGCATGACGGCCAGGTCGCATTCCGGGAAGTAGCGGTAGTCGTGAGCGCCCACCTTGCTCCGGATGGATACGGTGATGTTTCTCAGCTCATCGAAGTGGCGCGTCTCCTGCACCACTTTGATGTTCCTGCGCTGCATATTCTTCTGCCGGGTGATCTCGTAGGAGAGGGCCTTTTCCACACCCTTGAAGCCGGTGATGTTCTTGACCTCAGATCTGTCTCCTCCTTTGAGGGAGATATTGGCATCTATGCGCATGGACCCTTCTTGTGAGCCGTCAAAGACATCCAGATAATCGAGAATGCTTTTGAGCTTGTCAAGGAAGACGCGCGCCTCTTTGGGCGAGCTGAGGTCCGGCTCGGTTACCACTTCCAGCAAGGGCATGCCGCAGCGGTTGTAGTCCACCATGGTGTACTTGGCCTTGTCAATGGTGCCGGCATGCACCAGCCTGCCTGGATCCTCTTCCATATGAGCCCGGTTGATGCGAATATTTCGTTCCGCTCCGTCGTCGCCCAGGATCATGATGTGACCCTGGGTGGCTAAGGGATAGTCATATTGGCTGATCTGAAAGCCCTTGGGAAGGTCCGGGTAGTAGTAGTTCTTGCGGTAGAAGAGCGTCTCCTCTTCAATCTTGCAGTTCAAGGCCAGGCCCACCTTTATGCCGTACTCCACAGCTTTGCGGTTGATCACGGGCAGAGAGCCGGGCAGTCCCAGGCAGACGGGACAAGTGTGGCTGTTGGGAGGTGAGTCGTGGTAGGCAGTGGAGCAGCCGCAGAACATCTTGGACTGCAGGCGGTTGAGCTGTACGTGAATCTCGAGACCAATGATGACGTTTTCCATTTCTAGACCACCTCCGGTTTTGCCTCATGGAAGGGTGTGGCCGCCTCGAAGGCCTGGGCAGCACGCAGCACCGCTCCCTCGCCGAAGTGCGGGCCCATGAGCTGCAGGCCTACGGGCAGCCGTTCGGCAAAGCCGCAGGGTACAGAGATGGCGGGCACGCCTGCCAGATTGATGGGCACGGTGAAGACATCGGCCATGTAGAGGGAGAGCGGATCGTTAATGCGCTCGCCGATCTTGAAGGCGGGAATAGGCATCGTTGGCGAAGCCAGAAGATCCACCTCCTTGAAGGCGCGCTGGAAGTCCTCTTTGATGAGCGTTCTCACCTGGAGAGCTTTGAGGTAGTAGCGGCCGTAATAGCCTGCGGAGAGTGCATAGGTTCCCAGCATTATGCGTCTCTTCACCTCGGGCCCAAAGCCCTTGGCGCGGATTTCTGAAAAAGTAGTATGCCAGTCCTTGTCCTCCCCTTGGCGAGAGCCATAGCGCAGGCCGTCGAAGCGGGCTAAGTTGGATGAGGCCTCACTCATGGCGATGACGTAGTAGGCGGCCAGAGCATAGCGTGTATGAGGCAAGCTGATCTCCTGCCAGGACGCACCCAGTGATTCCAGGGTGTGGATGGCCGCCCAAACAGCCTTTTCCACATCACTGTCCACTCCCTCGCCGAAGTACTCCTTGGGAATGCCTATCTTCAGGCCGGCGACGCCATCCTGCAGGCCGGGCAAATAACTGCGACGCGTCCCCGTTGCCGAGGTGGAATCCCGTTCGTCGTGCCCCGATATGACCTCCATGAGAAGGGCTGTATCTTCGACCGTATGGGTAAGCGGGCCGATCTGCTCCAGGGAGTTGGCATAGGCCACCAGGCCATAGCGAGAAACCAGGCCGTAGGTGGGCTTGAGTCCCACAATGCCGCAAAAGGATGCCGGACAGCGCACTGATCCGCCCGTATCCGAGCCTAAAGAGCAGGGCGCTATCCCCCCGGCTACAACAGCTGCGCTGCCGCCGCTTGAGCCGCCCGGAACGCGAGTATGATCCCAGGGATTTTTTGTCGGCCCAAAGCAGCTCGTCTCCGTGGAGGTGCCCATGGCAAACTCGTCCATGTTGGTCTTGCCCATGATGATGGCCCCCTCCGCCTTGAGGCGCTCGATGACGTGGGCATCATAGGGCGGGATATATCCGCGCAATATTCGTGAGCTGCAATTGGTCTCAATTCCTTTGGTGGAGATGCATTCTTTGATGGCGATGGGCACTCCCGCCAAAAGGCCCCTTCCGGGATTCTTATCGAACAGTTTTGCCTCTTTTAATGCGCTCTCTTTGGCTAAAGTGGTGAAGGCATTGAGCGAACTCTTCTCGATTCTGTCAAAGAGCTGGCAAAGATATTCCTCGCAAGATTCGGCTAATAGCTTGGATTTTAATTCCGAGAGCATGATCACACAATCCTGGGGCTCTTAATGTAGCCATTTTCTGTGCGCGGCGCATTCTTGAGCGCTTGATCCTGGGGGAGGGATTCATAGGCCGCATCCTCTCTAAAGATATTGGCCAGGTCTACCACACGATAGGTGGGCTTTACCCCCTCTGTATCCACTTCATCCAGCTGGTGGAAGTATTCCAGAATTGAGTTGAAATGCTCCACTAACTCATCTTTTTCCTCATCCTCGATCTTGATGCTGGCAAGCCAGCTGATGTGCTCCACATCTTCCCTGGTGATCATGTCATCCCACGCATTAAATCATCTGCAAAGCGCAAGGAATCACCTTATCAGATATAAAGGCTCTTTCCGGTCAAACTCTCGGGCCATCTGATCGAGCGCAGGTTTTTTTAGCAGGTGGGTGTTTTTGGTATTGTGTTTCCCATGCATGCCGGCCAATCTGCTAAATTGAAATGTAGCCCAGCAAAGCCAAAAGACTTAATAATTCTAGCGAAAGAATACGCGAAAGGATTCGGGAAATTGATTTGAGTGATAGGACAACTATACAATTAGATATATTATTATATGGTTGGGGTGCTTTCTAGAAGATGGAGAAAAGACGGCTGATTTTTGGGTGCATATATTAGGGGTATCATGAAAAAGAATGATGTCATTGTGATTGGTTCTGGAGTCAGTGGCTTATTGTCCGCCCTAGCGCTTTCTAGAGAGGGCAAAAAGGTAGTGATTTTAGAGAAAGAGAGTTACATTGGCGGAGTCTGCCGCTCTTATGATGTAAACGGCTATCGTGTTGATACCGGCCCTCACATTATAACCAGGCTGGAAAACGGGCCGCTCAAGCAATTGATGGACAGATATTTCAATAGAGTTCCTCAGTTTATCCCATCTGGAAAATACTATGTGAAAATAGGCAGCGAGATCAAGCCGTTTCCCTGGAGCATCAATGCCTGGCTGACGTTTGGATTGCTTCCCAGGACGGACAGATTGCTCTTGATGAGGGCGCTGTTCAATCTCCTGTATATGAAAAATGCCGGCAAGGATCTTACTACTATATCTCTCTCTCAAATTCTTCCAGGTAAGGTCTCAATGACGACGAGAAGATTCCTGGACTGGCTATGTTACTTCATGGTGGGAACATCCATAGAGAATGCACCCATTTCTCGATTCGTGGACAATAAGACCCATCATCCCAGAACGGTTCCCTATGTAGGAAAATTATATGACCTGTTCATAAAAGAAGGCGCCACAGACCAGGGATATCCCAAAGGCGGTCTGCAATCCATCGTGAGCTCCATAGTAGACTCATTTCCTAAAGATAGTGTGGAGATCAAAACCAATGTTGCTGTGAGTAAGATAGAATGCAGCGAGCGAGTGGAAGGGGTTGTAACCACAGACGACAGCTACGATTGCGATACAGTTGTCTATTCCGGATTTTCATCCGACCTGCCCGATATGATCGACAACCTGCCCGCCGCATACACCAAGAATTTGACATCCATAAAAAGAGTTAATTCCCTAACCGTATGGCTGGGCCTGACTAAAAAACTATTTAACAACTACGGCTCTGAGATATGGGTTGACTCCGATCCGTATGCCTGGGTAGTGCCTACCTCAAATTACGATCCCACCCTGGCACCTAAAGGGAATCAGCTGGTAGGTTTCGCATTTACCCTGCCCGGTGAATATGATGCATCGACAATAAAGAAAAAGGCATTTCAGATAATTGTCGATAATATGCAGGATATCGAAAAGCACATCGATATGATACATTATCAAGAGCTGATACCAGAAAAAGCATCCTGGGGCATAAATTGCGGCTTTGGAGATGTGCGAACTCCCATAAAAAATCTATATTGCGTAGGAACCGATACCACAAAACGAAGTGCCGGAGTTAATCGGTCGGCATACTCGGTTTTCAAGTTCCTGGATATTATAAAATCGGATGGAAATTTGTAACGGATCTGCCCCAAAAAAAGAGCAGGCTTCTGATTCTAAACTAGTTGTGTTTTTACAGAGTCAAGTAATTTCTCTGTATCTTCCCAGGGGAAATCAGATCCTATGATGCATACGGTGGTGCCTGATCCGCTTTGCGCATCCGGGCTGTAGGCCACAATATACCGGGGAATTTCCGGGTCGCTGTCAATAGTGGCCATGCAGCCCTGCCGGCCGTCAATAGTGTAGTTTTCCGTCTGGATAGCTTCACCTTGGGGGACCATATTCGACTTTTCCATACAGTGTTCCAGGCCGCTGATGTTCTCTCTCTGAGGGGGCACATTATTTGAGGTAGAACCCGGAAGATAATCGGTCAGCTTCCGGACGTATTCGCCTATTTTGCCTTTATTGCCGGCAGTTTCCTCATTTGAGATGGGACTGAGAAGCGGCTCAGACTGGCTCAATCGGTGGACCTCGATTTGCACAAGATGTGAGGACCCGTCCACTTTTATGTTGGCGGAAGTTATATCGTACTGGAAATCCGGTTCTTTGTGAACCATCGAAGTTGTCTCTCCTTTTTCCACTGAGAACGGTCCCAGGCTCCCAAGATCCAAAGAGATGCGAGCCGTCCCCAGTTCGATTGTTTCGTCGGCAGCAATGGCGACTGCCCAATTCGTGCTCATAAGGCAAAGCACGGCAATAAGTATCTTGATCCTCATTTCGGACTACCTACAAATTTTTATTGATTATATTTCAAGATATTTCCCTGAATGGATACCGATTATTATATCTCTGTATTTGAGGGCTTCTCTTTGAAATCAGAACATGCCAAATAGCAGCTACGCTAGTCATATTCTTGATTGAATCTATCAAGTGAAGCAAAAGCATCTCGTTTTCTGCATGCATTATAACAAAAAGATGGTACTCTCCCAAAATATGGAACACTTCTTTCACACCTTTAGTATTTGTGAGGGCAAGATAAGCTTCGTCCTCATGGCCTTGCAATACATTTATCATTGTAAATCCAGTAACCACTTAAATCCCACCAAATATCTTGATTCAAATAATCGGGCACAAAATGGGTTTACTCTTCCTTCATGAATGTGCTTTGCAGATGCGGCTGCATATTGATAAATACGAGGTAGCTTCCCGCCTGCGGGCCTCGGTTTATGATCAACTCTCCATTGGCCATGAAGTCTATTCCTGAGGAAACGATACCTAATGTGATGTGTCCTACAATCGTCATCTCATTGCTGACGGCAGCGCCAAAAGCAGGCTCAACCACATTCGCATCCAATGTAGAAGAATTCTCGCCGGATGGGATTGTTTTAATGTCAACAAGAGTGTAGATCTTCTCGTCAAGCTTTATGGTTCCATCAAATTTTGCCTCTCCTTCTATCGTATCGAGAGCCGCTCTTATCTCATCGAGGCTCGTATTGGATGTGAGCAGATTTCTCATGTGTCTTGGCTCAATGGGCCTCGAAGATTCCACACTTAGCCTCAAGGTATGAGACTCATTACCTAATAAGGCAAGGCCTCGTCCGCTATGGAGAACTTCTACTGGCTCTCCATTGAATGGGGTATTCCGAGCCATTGCCGCTCTTTCGTCAGGCTTAGTGTCCAAAGGCTCCATGTAGTCCTGCAACGGCTGGGCTAATGCAGTCCCCGCTAACAAAAAAACAGCAAGCCATAGGCTGAGCATTTTTCTTTTAACTTCGGTCGTCATTAATTGATTCACCCCAATTCAAGAATCGCGAATCAGCGCTTTTTTTTGATCTGGCGTCGATTATTAGATGCCCATCATTGCCAAACTGGACCAAATCCCATAAAAATTCTTTTCATTATTTGTCCTCTATTTCATCTCTAAAGACGATTGGCCAGGAAAATACAATCCTGGCCCGTCTGATATGGTTTTTCACGCAAAACCTATTTCGGCACCACATTGTCCATCATTGACCTGGGGCATTTATCTACCGCAGGTCCCTTCTCGGAGTTCTGACCGCAGGGAGCTTGCTGCTTGCCGTCCATCATGTTCTTGGGGCCCATATCAGCAACAGGTCCCTTCTCGGGGTTCTGACCGCAGGGTGCTTGCTGATTGCCGTTC
>JALNZQ010000051.1 GCA_023229165.1 Methanothrix sp. | reverse complement strand
TTTGACCTTTTATAAAATGTAAATCCGCTTTAGCCTGAATTCCAATTGCTTCTCCAGTTCGTCATGATAGGCACGCTGCCCGTGCGCCCGCACGTGGGCCGGGTGCCATCGGGCCGGGGCTCGATATCTGGTCGAATCAGGGGCGGCATTTCGGAGCTGGCAGGCCGCTGGTTTTCCTCTTTTGCCCTTCCTCGGTACCTCGCAGCAGTTCCTGCGCAGTTTTGACCTGGATAAATCCCCCTCAGGTACGCTCTCCTAAAGCGCCATAGCCGGAGAGGGCAAAAGGAGCGATAAAAAACGCTTTTCTTTTTACCGCATCATTAGCCTCTGTCAAGTCTTCAAACTTTCGGCTCCAGCCTTCTTCTCACCGATTCCGCGTGCGCCTTCAGCCCTTCCGCCTCGGCCAGAGTAGTAATAGTATCCTCTAGCCCCAGGAGCCCGTCATCGGTGATCATCTGCACGCTGATCTTCTTGGTGAAGTGGTCCACATTAAGTCCCGAGAAGACCCGGGCATAGCCGGAGGTGGGAAGCACGTGATTGGTGCCGCTGGCATAGTCGCCTGCCGCTACAGGCGTGTACTTTCCCAAGAACACGCTGCCGGCATTGCGTATGTACCTCAGGACGTCCATGGGATCCTTGGTGATAATCTCCAAATGTTCAGGCGCAAAGGCATTGCAAAAGTCGACAGCCTCGTCAATGTCGTTTGCCACGAGAACTGCACTGTGCTCCATACTCTGCTTCACAATTTCGCTGCGCGCTGCGCCTGCGGCCTGAATACTCAATTCCTCGATTACGGCGCTGGCCAAAAGATCATCCAGAGAGACCAGCACTGAGATGGACCTCGGATCATGCTCTCCCTGGGCAATCATGTCAGCGGCGATTACTCCCGGATCGGCGGTCCGATCGGCCAGGATGAGAACCTCGCTGGGACCTGCCGGAAAGTCGATCTCCACGCTGCCTCGCAGAAGCATCTTGGCCGCAGTGACATAAACATTGCCCGGCCCCACGATCTTTTGCACCCGCTCAAGGCTCTCGGTGCCTAGACCCAAAGCAGCTATGGCCTGGGCTCCGCCCAGCTTGTAAATCTCATCTGCGCCGGCCATATCGGCAGCCACAAGGGTGAGGGGAGTTATGGACCCATCTGCTTTGGGTGGAGTGCATACTACTATCCTGGAAACACCGGCCACTTTGGCAGGAATAACGTTCATCAGAGCAGAGCTGGGGTAAGAGGCTCTGCCGCCGGGAACATAGGCGCCCACAGAATCAATTGGCACGACCTTCTGGCCCACGGTGACGCCGGGAGCAATCTCGGTCATCCATAATTCCCGCTGCTTCTGCTGATTATGGAATTGGAAGATGTTGTCTGCCGCATCGGATAGGGCTTCCATGAGCCTTTCTTCCACCAGATCGTAAGCTGCATCGATCTCTTCTTCGCTTACTCTCAGGTCGTCGAGGCGTGCCCCCTCAAACTTCTCCGTGTACTTGAAGAGTGCCTCATCTCCCTTGTTTCCCACCTCCATGACAATCTCATTAACGGCGGAAAGCACGTCGGAAATGCCAACATCTCGGGAGAGAAGGGCTTGCAGCTCCTCATCATTTAGCTCACTTAGCATCTTTGTAATCATATTTAGTTGCCTCCAATATTAGCAGACTTAAACGGAATTGCTCCTGCCCCTCTGTCCTTTATAAAGTGAGACGACGCGCTCCAGGCTGTCTGCCTCCTCCAGAGACTTGTCGTCCCTTACGGCGACCATGCGGGGGAAACGGAGGGCATATCCTGAGGAGTAGTTGGGACTCCTCTGTATCTCCTCGTAGGCCACCTCGAAGATAACTGCCGGCTTGATCTCCACCTCCATGCCCTTCTCCAGCAAAATCAGTTCCCGGAACATATCCGTAAGTTCAGCCAGAGCCTCATCCGTGATCCCTGTAGCCACAAAGCCCATATCTAAGAGATTGCCGGTGGCAGTGTCCCGGCATCCCAGTCGGTAGGAGCCTAAAAAGCTGGCTCTGCGGCCCTCGCCCCATTTTGCGCCTATCACCACCAGGTCCAGAGTTTCCATAACCGGCTTGATCTTCAGCCAGTTCTTGCCCCTCTTTCCCGGAGCGTAGACTGAGGCGGGATTCTTTAAAATGAGCCCTTCATGGCCCGCATTCAGAGCCTGACGGTAGATCTCCTCGGCAGCCTCGACACTGTCGGATAGGACCTGATCGGCAAGAAGAGAGGGATTGGCAGGATTCTGCGTGGCAATCTTCTCCAGTAGTGCTCTTCTTTCGCTAAGAGGCAGATGTGTCACGCTTTTGCCATCCAGATAGATCAAATCGAACAGGAAAAGGCGCAATGGAATCTGGGCGGCAAGCTTTTCTACATTGTATTTCCTGCGAAACCGTTTCAAAATTTCCTGGAAGGCCACGGGACGGCCGTCTTTGCCGATGGCCACGGCTTCTCCATCCAGTATGGCGCTCTTTGCTTTTATCTGCCTGGCAGCCAGGACGATCTCCGGCAGAGAAGCCGTCACATTCTCCATGCGCCGAGAGAAGATGGCAACACGGTCCCCTTCCTTATGGATCTGCACGCGAGCGCCGTCATATTTCCACTCGATAGCAGCAGTTCCAATTTCTCCCAAAGCCGAGGAAATGCTCTCGCCCAGCGAAGCGAGCATCATCTTGATGGGGTGATTGATCATGACCGATAGCTTTGCCAGAGTGCCACGCCTGGCGGCCACTGCTACCAGGCCCATATCGTTGGTGAGGTTATAGGCCCGCTCCACGCCCTCTGCATCGGCCCCGCTTTCGGAAAAGGCCAGGGCAACGGCATCGCGCACGCCCCCTTCCCCTATGCCGATCCTCATGTCCTCTATAGCCAGCCGGGCGATATACCTGGCCTCCAAAGAGCCGGCCTGGCTGAACAGAAATTGCAGGTTTTTGACTTTGGCGTCCTGGCTTCTCTTGCCAGAAGCGCGAGCTATTGCCACAAATCTCTCATAAACGTCTTTGATGGAGAGCGGCTCCGTTCTTTGGAATGCCGCAAAGCCAATGGGCCTTCTCTTCTCCACAATGCCGGCAGCAACCAGTCCCGGGTCCCCAGTGGCACGAAGCATTTCCGAGATCTGCCCGGCAGGGCAGCCGCAGGCCTTCGCCAGGGCCTCGTAGAGGATGCTGGAGCCCACGCCCATAACCAGATTTAGGCTTGGCGGAAAGAGCGTGCCCATGACATAGCTGCAGGCTACCGAGAGTTCAGCCTCTTCCAGGCCTGCCAGGAATGCTGCGACTAGGTCGATCTTCTCCAGGGAGCCGGATACGGCCTCTACATTCTGGCAGAGCTTTGCGAAGGCAAGAAAGCTTGTCATTTAGAATATGGCATCGATGCGTTTCGTCCTGTAGATACTGACGATGTCTGTCAGAATGGCGGAAGCGGTCTCGATGGATCCGGCACCAAGACCGGTTACGGTTATGGTTCCCGATAGATCGGTGTAGATAGCCGCCGAGTTCAAGGTTCCCGCCACCGCTATGGGGCTGCCCAGAGGCACCAGAGTGGGCCGCACAGTGAGTGCAGGCACATCACCGATGAGCTTGATGGCATAACCGCGCTTCTTGGCCAGGGCCAGGGCCTCGGGTGTGACGCCGGTGATGCCGGTCACATCCACATCGCTGTACTTGATGTTCATGTTGAATAGCGAATTGGCCAGGATGACCACCTTTCCGGCAGTGTCCACGCCTTCTACATCGTAGCTGGGATCGGCCTCGGCGATCCCCAGGTCCTGGGCCTCGCTCAGAGCATGAGTATAGGGTATGCCTTCCTCGGTCATGCGGGTGAGGATATAGTTGCAGGTGCCGTTGAATATGCCGCGAATGCCGAAGATTTCGTTGCCCACCAGCGTGCGTTCCACCAGGCTGATGAGAGGCATGGTGCCGCCCACGGTGGCCTCGAACTTCATCATCACGCCGTTGTCCTCGGCCAGCTTTTTCAATCGGCTGTAGGAGACCACCAGCGGCCCTTTGTTGGAGGTGACGACATGCTTGCCGCTGGAGAGGGCCGCTTCCATATGACCCAGACCGGGTTGACCGTGTACGATGTTAGTGGGAGTGACCTCGACCACCAGGTCGGAGTCGATAGCAGATATGGCCTCTTTGCCTTTCATGCTGGTGGTGGCCAAATTGGCCAGTGTCCTCTCGCCCAAAATCTTATCCGCGTCCACGCCGTCTTCCGCCATCACTGTGCCGGTGTGATCGGTTACGCTGATCAGTTTAAGGTTCAGGCCCATATCCCGGAGCATCTTCTTCTTGCGATTTAAGACGTCGACCACGCCGTGGCCGACAATGCCGTAGCCCACCAGGGAAACCTTGATGTCTCTCATACCGCCTCCGCTTCTATCGGCTCAATTACAAGCAGCTTCTTCTCGGCACCAACTTCGCGCAGGATGGCCAATGCCTTCTGAATCTCGGCCTTGCCGGTGGCACGGATCTTGAGATAGGCGGAAGACGGCTCGTCCACACCAGTCATGATCAGAGAAACGTCCATGACCTCGGCAAAACCGGTGGAGTCGATGCGGTTTACGGTATCTCCCAGATCGCTGTGCAGCACATGGCCTACCAGCACGACAGAGACAGCCTCAATGAGGCGGTCTTCGCCCGCTCGCACCACGGAGATGCCGCTCTCCTTGAGCTTGGAGTTGACGATCTCGATCTTGGACCGGTCCATCTCCACTACGAAGCGAACCGGGATCATGCCGCGGGGGGTCTTCCTATCCCTGTGATGAACCACGCTGATGATGTTGGCCTTGTTATCACTAAAGGGCTGCAAAGCCAGGAGAAGCTGACCTGGTATGTCCTGCAGCTCTAAATCCATGGAAAGTCGCATAGCATTCCTCATAATATGATAGACGTGTGGTTCATGTTATGGGAAATAAAGGTTGTGTAGAATTCTTTTGCGTGCCGTATTGCGTGCCGCAGTATCTTAGCCGACCAAGATGGATCGTCGTGGCTCCAATATTCAATTGATATGCTTAACAATTCGAGGGTAAAAGCTGAGCGCATAAAGAAACGCCGCGCTCTTCACTTCTCTATCATCCGGCACTCTCGCTAGCCCCAATCTCCTCGCCAGAAGCGCCGCCCTCTCCGGTCCGAAGTAGATCTCCATGCCCTTCAAGCGCAGGAAAAGACGAAATAGCTCCACCTCAGGCCTATTGGACGCAAAGAGCCTCACAAGCTCGCCCCTGTCCGCAGGATTTTCATCGAGCCGCAAGGCAAAATCCGCTATCCTGGCCCTCAGCTTTTCATCAGCAGAGCATATTGGAAATGTGTCGATCTTTTGCTGCTCTTCGCACGTGAGCAGATTCATTTTGGAGAGGTAAAGGGCGGCTGTGCACACCTGCGGCTTGACGGAATAGATGCGGCAGCCAGGCAGGCTGGAATCGAAAAATGGGCAGGGCTCGCCCTCTTTTTTGCCGAGCATCCTTGCCGATCCCACCAGATCGCCCTTCAGCTCATGAGGCCTTGTGCAGTCCTTCATGAACCTCTTCAAGGAGAGGCCCTGGTGTCGGGCGATCCTGCGGCAGTCATCTATGGAGACGGCTATCCCCTTCTCCTCCAGGCAGCACCGACCGCATCTCTCGCATACGGCCAGCAAGTGCAGAGCAGCATTTGCCAGGAAATAGGGCTCGAATTCCGGGGAGATCAGCTCATCCATCTCCTTCTTAACCAAACCCAGATTTTTCAGCCCGCCCTGCTGCACAAGCCTTTGCAGGGCCTGCATGGCCCTTATGCCACGATCAATTTCTTCCATTCCTAGATCCAATTTACTGTTATCTTGTCCGCAATTTCGATGAGCGCTGCAAACCCCTGTCGCAGCTCTCCTACATTGACTATCCGGGTGGAGCCGATGAGACACTCTCCCCGCGCCTCGTGGATGTGACCGCAGAGCAATAGATCAGGCTGATACTCCTCGACGAAGCGGCGCAGGCTGACTGATCCCGAGCTTTCCCCATTGTAAAGAGTATCTTGCGCCTCCCGAGGCGGCTGATGCACAACTACTATCTTGATTCTTGCGTCTGATATAGCTTGATAAGCTACGGCCAGAGCCTCATAAACCTCATCATCTCGATGATAGTAGCGAGCAGGATCTTCCAGCCGCCGGGGGTCTCTCGCCACCATTCCGCCCATCCCCAGAAAGCCGACGTCTTCAAGGCAAAAGGAGGAGCGATGCAGCATTAGAAGGCCCGCCTTTTCCCATAGATCGGGCACGACATCCCTTTGGTCCATATTTCCGGGAACGATGAGCACTTGCGGCCCCAGGTTGGCCAGAGCGAGAGCGACAGAACGGGCCGTCTCCCGGCTGCCGGCATTGTGCAGATCGCCGCAAAATACAATGAGATCTGCATCAATATCCTTCAGGCTGTCCAGCATCTCGATACGATCATGCAGATCCGCCAGCCCTAAAATCCGGAAAGGCTTCTTTATGCCTGCCATATTCTCGTCAGCCTCATTTTTGCGTTCAGCTAAGCCTAATCCAGAAATGCCAAAGCATAAAT
This sequence comes from Methanothrix sp., assembly GCA_023229165.1. Lineage (GTDB taxonomy): Archaea > Halobacteriota > Methanosarcinia > Methanotrichales > Methanotrichaceae > Methanothrix. Next base: position 8,016 of record JALNZQ010000051.1, on the reverse strand, counting down.
AGAATACGAACTGGCCCAGGAAGATAGGCTAATTAGCATTCGTCAGCCAAATCGAGTGCAAAAAGAGGAGAAGACATGAAAAAGGCTACATTATTTCTGATCTGCATGGCATTCCTGGCGACCATTGTCGCTCTAGCTTCTTATGCATCAGCAGGATGCTCATCCTGCGAGAAAGAAGGCGACTGGACCAAGAGCGCCAACAACTTTATTGAAGGCAAGCCCACAAGCGACGTGCCCGCAGAGTTCGGGCCAAAAGCAGTGAGAAAGACCGAGTCGCAATTCGAGAATAAGACCAAAACGACAGAAGAGACCGCACAGAGCAGCGCAAATGCCGCCGCAAGCTCTGCGTCGCAGTCTCAGACAGCGGAATTAATTCTAAGGAGCATCAATGCCACGCCGGCTTTGGTAAACTCTTCAAGCGCGGTGAAGATCACAGCCGTCTTTGCCCTGAACGGCTCTGAGCAAGCAGAAGACCAGACGGAAATACGGCTCACAGCCACAGCTTCCATCAAAGACTCGACCGGCAAAGAAGTAGAAAAGCTCAGCCTGATTAAAACATCTGGAAATGAGTACTCCAAAGACTGGAACGCCAGTGTCCCGGCGGGCATCTACAGTGTAGATATTGCCGCCTCGTCTCTGCAGGGAGCAGGAAACTTCAACAACGCACTGCAAATTGAGGTAGTCGGCTCAGGCAATACCACCACAAACGCCACCACCACTGCAGCGTAAAATCTGCAATGAAGAAATCGATAAACAAGCTGGCGAAAAAGCCAGTTCTATTCTTTAACTCGTAGAAATCGCGAAGGACAAATATGGACTTGACGGGATTCGAACCCGTGGCCTCCGCCTTGCGAAGGCGGCGATCTACCACTGATCTACAAGCCCAATAGTAAAGAGAGAGGTTTAGAGGAGTCCGACCTCTTCCACCTCTGCCGATTCCACGCCGGGCAACTTGCGGACTGCTTCCTCAATCTCATCCGGGCTTCTGCCTCCCTTATCGTCCATTATTGTTACGACGATCAGGGCCTTTAAACCAAAGGCTATAGGCATCTCCTGGATAGCATGCAGCTTGGCAAAGGATGGCACTACCTTCTTGATCTCCTCGGCGAGCTTTTTCAGATCAACATCCATGCTCTCCGGCATAACCTTCATTCTTACTGCGGCATCTCCCATCTATTACACCTCACGGTCCTGAGAAGCCACAGGCTTTGCAAGAATAAACGTTGCTCTGCTTTTTACATTTGTTGCATCTGGCAATCACGGTTCCGCAGCTGGGGCAAGGAAACTTAGTCCCGCCCACGCCGGTCAGCGTAATGCCACATGATATGCATTTCTCGGGTATTTCTTCCTTCATGTTATCTCCTCCATGATTGATGTAGTTCTCTGTATAAACCTTCCCATAGATAGGCTGAAATTAGGATGAATTTTGCCGCGATTGCTTTCTTATTAGCCCTTTATAATCGTGCCGCCTTCTCCGTTCTTCAAGGCGTTGGTGAATTGCTGCGCATCGGTGCCATTGAGCACCCTGATGCTGCTTCCTTTTAAAGGGCCGCAGAGAAGTTTAATTGTGCCCTGATCGATGCAGCTCTTGCGACCCAGCATGCGGCTTGCAGGCACCTCTAAAACTACCTTTCCATCAAGCATCACGCCATCCACATCAGTAGCCTTGATGAGTGGGGCGGATAGCTGTGCAGCTACCAGGGCCGCCACGGCATCCGAGGTAAAGTTCCAGTTGTGCTCCAGGCCGAAGTCCTCCTCAATGAGGGCCTGGTAAGGCAAGAGAACCTGCACGCCGCAATCACTTTTCGAGCGGCGGATTTCCCTGGTGAGAGCAGCCCCGCTTCCATCTGCCAGAAAATAGGCATATTGCTCCATGGCTAAGATGGCCATCCAGTGCGCGGCCTCCTGGCTGAGATCACCGCGAGCATAGATCTCTCGCACCAGATCGGCCATGGGACCGCCGCCCGGGACCACCAGGAAGCTGTAGCCCTCCTTTGCGAGGGCCAGGAGGGCGCGGATGAGCGGCCTGGCAGAAGCCATGAGGCTTCCTCCCATCTTGAGCACATAAAATGGCATGGATACCGAAATTGCTCTTCCCGGTATTTTAGGTTCATTGTATCTGGCAGCATGATGCCCTGCTTCGTGCATCAAAAAGTCAGCCAAAGGCCGATTGGATGTAGGGTAGGGAGGGATCTGCGAATAATCGACCTTTGCCGTACAAACATCCGACTTGGGTCGTAGATAAGCCTTTTGGTTGCGACACCGTAAGTTTAGCACAATGAACGAGACGAAAAGGATTGTAACTCCCCTTCTGGCGGTGGATGCGGTCATACTCTTTGCCGAGGGAATTGTGCTCATCAAGAGAGATAACCCCCCCTTTGCGGGCTGCTATGCCCTGCCCGGCGGATTTGTGGAGGTCGGCGAGACGGTTGAGGCGGCGGCTAGCAGGGAGGCCCGCGAGGAGACAGGCCTGGCCATCGATCTGCTGGAGCTGGTGGGCATCTACTCAAACCCCGCCCGTGATCCCCGCGGCCATGTGGTCTCCGCCGCTTTTCTCGCCCGGGGCAGGGGCGAGCTTTTAGCCGGTTCGGATGCGAGAATGGCCCAGGTCTTTCCCCTGATGGGCTTGCCGCCTTTGGCATTTGACCACGATAAAATCATAAGCGATGCTCTTTCTCTGGTAAAAAGCCACAGTACCAAGAAAGCTCGTTTCGATGACGGAACAATCACATTAAAGTAGAGTGATCGAAATTAGCACCTTTACCTGAACGGGAAGAGATGTTTCATGGAAGAGATCAGAGAGCTCATAGAAAAGTATGCGCTGCAAAACGCCGTGAAGTACAAAGCCGCACCCAACGCGGGAGCGGTCATGGGCAAGCTCCTGGGCGAGCACGCAAATCTGCGCGCCCGGGCCAAAGAGCTATCGCCTCTGGTAAAAGAGGTGCTGGCCGGCGTGGAGAAGACCAGCCTGGAAGAGTGGCAAGAGAGGCTGCAGATCATTGCCCCAGAGCTGCTGGCAGAGCTCTCGGAAAGGAAGGAGCCAGACAAGGGCCTGCCTGCCCTGCAGGGAGCGGAAAATGGCGTGGTCATGCGCTTTGCACCCAATCCCAATGGGCCGCCGACGCTGGGCAGTGCGCGCGGCATCATCGTTAACTCCGAGTATGTGAAAAAGTACGGCGGCAAGTTCATCATTCGCTTCGATGACACCGATCCCGTGAAGAAGCGGCCCATGCCTGAAGCTTACGGCTGGTATCTGGAGGACTGCACGTGGCTAGGCGCCTTGCCCGACCTGGTGATCACGGCAAGCGAGCGAGTTGACCAGTACTACCCCATAGCCGAAGAGCTGATACGGCGGGGCGGAGCCTATGTTTGCGGCTGCGCGCAGGCCGTCTTCAAGGAGCACAAGGATAAGGGAATAGAGTGCGAGCACAGGGATCAAACGGTTGAGCAGAACCTGGATCTTTGGCGGCAAATGCTCGATGGACGGATGGCGGAAGGCGGAGCTGTCTTGCGGGTTAAGACCGACATGCACCACAAGGACCCGGCCATACGCGACTGGCCTGCTTTTCGCATCGTCACCGCCTCCCATCCGCTGGTAGGGACAAAGTACCGCGTCTGGCCGCTGCTCGATTTCGAGTCGGCGGTGGAGGACCACCTGCTGGGTACCACGCACATCATTCGGGGCAAGGATCTGGCAGACAGCGGCAGCCGGCAGAGATATCTCTACGGCTATTTGGGCTGGGAGTATCCCCAGGTCATCCACTGGGGCAGGATCAAGATTCATCAGTTCGGCTCCTTCAGCACCAGCAAGCTTCGCAAAGCCATCGAAGCCGGTGAGTATACGGGCTGGGACGACCCGCGTGTGCCCACGGTGCGGGCCATGCGCTGCCGGGGCATCAGGCCTGAAGCGCTGAGAAAGTTCATGATCGACCTGGGCGTGGGCGAGACGGACATTTCCATCAGCATGGACTCCATCTATGCCGAGAACCGCAAGATCATCGATCCAGAGGCCAACCGCCGCTTCTTCGTCTGGGAGCCTGTGGCCCTGGAAATAGATGGCGATGTGCCTGCCCTGGCGCACGCGCCCCTGCATCCCACCGCCGACCGGGGCTTCCGGGAGATTCCTGCCGGCAACAGGGTCTTCATCTGCAAGAGCGATCTCGCAGGCCTGCAAGTGGGCGACAACATTCGGCTCAAGGATCTATGCAACGTAGAAATTACGAGCCTGGAGCCGGCCAGGGCGCGCTTTCTGGGCAAGGATATGGGCAAGAGGACCAAGATCATTCAGTGGGCGCCTGTGGACGGGCCGAAGGTGCGGGTCATGAAGCCGGACGGCGTTGATGAGGGCGTGGGCGAGGCGGGCATTGCCGAGGAGCTGGGCAAGGTGGTGCAGTTCGAACGCTACGGGTTCGTGCGGGTCAATTCCGTGGGCGAGATGATAGTGGCGAACTTTGCGCACAGGTAAAATTCATTTATTTTTTGCAAAAGGATAAATGGCCGAAAAGGAAAGATGAATGCTGATGATTGTCGAGATCCAACTGAGAAATCTGCTCTCCTTCGGACCTGATACAGAGCCTTTGGCTCTGAGAGATCTGAATGTGCTCATAGGCACTAATGGCTCAGGGAAGTCCAACTTCATTGAGGCAGTATCCCTCCTGCGCTCCGCACCAAACGACATACGTGCGGTCATTCGCCGAGGTGGAGGCGTCGGTGACTGGATATGGAAGGGGGATTCAGAGGGTGTTGCCTCTATCGACGTCGTAACCAAAAATCCTCAAGGAAGCATGCCGCTCCGCCATGTCCTGGCTTTTCGGAAGGAAAATCATGCATTCAGCGTGGTTGAAGAGCGAATTGAAAATGAGAAATCCCATTCAGCTTATGAAATGCCATATTTCTACTACCATTACATCGATAGAAATCCGATTATCAACATAAGGAATAGAGACGTTGCTGAAAAACCGGGACAACGCAAGCTGAAGCCCGAGACAATCGATTCGGATCAGTCCATACTTGCCCAGCGAAGAGATCCAGATACGTATCCTGAGATCTCTTACCTGGCAGACGCTTATGATAATATTAAGATATACCGGGAGTGGTACTTTGGACGCAATGCGGTCTTCCGCGAGCCGCAGAAGGCCGATATGCGAAACGATCGGCTGGAGGAAGATTTCTCGAACCTGGGCCTATTCCTGAACCGGTTGCGCAGAGTGCCGAAGGTGAAAAATATGATTCGAGAAGCACTTCGTGACCTTTACGAAGGCTTTGATGACTTCGATGTAAGCATCGAAGGCGGCGCAGTCCAGGTATTCTTCACGGAAGGGGATTTTACTATCCCTGCAACCAGGCTATCGGACGGAACTCTGCGGTATCTATGCTTGCTGGCGATCCTCTGCGACCCGACACCTCCACCGCTCATCTGTATCGAGGAGCCTGAACTTGGTCTTCATCCTGATATCATTCCAAAAATAGCTGACCTGCTAAATGTCGCCTCAGAGCGCACCCAGTTAATTGTAACCACACACTCGGATATACTCATCGATGCAATGACCGAGCAACCAGATGCTGTCCTCGTCTGTGAAAAGGAGAATGGCCGGACAAAAATCAGAAGACTCGAAAGCGAAAAACTGGAAAAATGGCTAAAAGACTATCGTCTAGGCGAACTGTGGACCCGTGGTACGCTCGGAGGTACGAGATGGTGAGCGTAAAGATATTTGTCGAAGGAGGCGGTGAGGGCAAGGACCTTAAATCGCGATGCCGTGAAGGATTCAGCAAGCTCATTAAAAAGATGGGCTTTGCTGGACGTATGCCAAGAATCGTAGCCTGCGGAGGAAGGCAGAGTGCCTATGACATGTTCAATATAGCTATGACATCTGTTGGATATAATGAATATCCTATACTTCTGGTCGATAGCGAAGATCCGATTTCCTCGAACCTCCCTTGGGAACATCTTTATCTTCGCGACAGTTGGGACCGTCCGGCTGACGCCAGAGATGACCAAGCTCAGATGATGGCAACTTGCATGGAAACGTGGATAATGGCGGATCACGAGTCCCTGCAAAAGGTGTTCGGTTCCTGCCTTCGGCGAGGAGCTCTCCTCCCTGCGAACAAATTAGAGGAAAGATCCAGGCAAGAACTGCTGGCAGCGCTCAAATCTGCTACGGATAATTGTGGAAAGAACAAAGGATATGATAAGGGAGAACGCTCATTCCAGCTTCTGGCTGAACTGAACCCCAGATCGCTTGAGAATTTGAGCCATTTCTGCCGGTTCAAAGAAACATTGAGCAGACGTCTATAATTGATTTGTCTTCGTGGACCGCTCAAGTCCCGAGCAGATGCACCGGTAGCAGTGCCGCAGCCAGAAAAGCCACCAGCGCCACTGCCATTCCTTTTTTTAGCGCCTTCTGACAGCCCGTGGCATCTCCGCGGGCAATTTTCAGCACGGAGAAGAGGAAGAACAGATCCGCAACTACTACTATCGCCAGATAGGCCCTGCCAAAAGGCGCAAAGAAGCCCAGCACCACAGCCGCCAGGGCAAAGGCCGCGGCCAGCACAGACGCAGCGCGCTCGCCCGCCAGGATAGGCAGCGTGCGTGCGCCGCCCGCCCTGTCGCCGGCCATGTCCTCGATGTCTTTTGCGATCTCCCGGCTCATGCTGACCAGAAAGGAGAGCAGGAAGGGAACCTCGTTAGCCAGAAGGCCCGCGCTGCCAGCGGCAGCCCCGCCGAAGAGAAAAGCGGAGCCGGTGAGAAAGGCCACGCAAATGTTTCCGGCCAGCGGAGTGGCCTTGAGGTTACGGGCATAAAGAAAAAGGAGCGCAGAGTTGAAGGCGGCCACTGCCAGGCAGATCTGGTTCACGAGACCGGCAAAAAGACAGCCCACGGCAAAGAGGGCCAGAGAATAATAAAGAGACTTCTGCGCGCTGATGCGGCCGCTGGGAATAGGCCGCTTAGGTCTATTTATGGCATCGATCTCTCGATCATAGTAATCATTGATGGTGTTTCCTGCGCCAGTAATCAGGAAAACCGCAAGAAAAATCAGTGCTGTCGCCCAAGGCTGCAGTCCTCCGGCGATGGCGAGACCTATGATGGCCGCTGCTGCCGCCATCATGCAATTGAACGGCCGCAAGATCTCCCAGTATGCCCTCAAACGCAAAAGCCCCTGCGGCCCCTAGCCAGAGATGCCGCGCAACAAATAGAGCAGGTAGAACTCAGTTAAGTAGCTATCGAGATTGCATCGAGCCGGCCTGTCAAAAGAGATCTCTTGAGTGAGCTGGGTGAGCTGGATGGGCCGGGTGAGCTTTATCAGATAGGTGCTGCTGGCTGGAACCTTCTCGCGATAAATGAGACCGGAGCTTTGCATCTTACACACAATTTTCGAGCACTTGCTGCTGTCGATGGACATGAGACGCCGCAGCTCCGACTGAAACAGGCCGTTTCCTCGTGATCCGATGAGATCAAGTGCTCTCTCCTGCATAGCAGAAAAACTGTTGGCGGGGCTGTTCCCTGAGTTTTTTGACATTTTTATCACTGAGCCGTTGTTAAAACTTAATTTATTTTGATATACTGTCATGGTACATATGTGGTATAAATTCTTTTTGTAATTTTACCTCTTTTTGCCGGAAAGGAATGCAATAAGTCCTGATAACAGTAAGATAGAGTTAAAATTAATTTATATTAAAGTATTTCGGAGATAGTATACGAATTTTTAGTGATAAAAAGAAAAAAGTTATGTGCCCCTCCTGTCCGCCAGGCATCGCCCCCTAGATATTCTCCACTTCATGGGCCTGCCAATCCTGCCAGGTGTAGATCCTGGCATCGAATCCCATGAGCTGCAGGGCAAACCACACCACAGATGCCCCATAAATATCATTTGAGTAAACCACCACCGTCCGGCTGGCGTTCAATCGGGCGAAGGTATCCTTGAGATCAGTCCCCGCCTTCAGCCTGCCCTCTTCCAGCACACTTTCGGGGCTGATGAAGGTGGCATTAGAAATTCTGGATTTGCCGAAATCCTGAAA
>JALNZQ010000279.1 GCA_023229165.1 Methanothrix sp. | reverse complement strand
TCACCACTGCATTTCCAGCAGTTCCTTTACACTCTCAAATCAGATCCAATATCTATCTCTATAGTAGTAGGTTATCGTCGCCCCGCCTGCCGACCCTGTGACCTTCACCTTTGAAGCGCTGCCCGGCGGCAGCACCGGAAGCTCACTTTCGGGAATAACCCTCTCCTGGGAGAAGCTCAGGTTATCGACCGTGAAGCTAGCTTGACATTGTCATTTAGCACCATCATTTTGCGCCTCTCGCTACCGATAAACATTTGTAAATATTATCACAAGGCGTATAGTTCACTGTTTTCGATTTGGCCCTTAATGTGACAATGCCAAGTTAATGCTCCCAAATTATATTCCTAACGGTGGAATACATGCCAAATAAGCCTCTTTCAGCACCTTGAGGTCGATATGGTTATACAAATCAAAAGCCTCCTTCCGGCTGTCGCCTCTGAGCTCTTTAACATACTCTCTTCTCATCCCATTTCTGAATAAGTGTGTGCAAAACCAGTGCCGGCAGCAGTGTGGGCCAAAATGGTCTTTCACAGGTCAATAATTCATAGAATGTAGATAAGACTGAAAAATAATTTTCAACTGTATTCTGCGATTTGCCTTTTGCCTTAAGGTATTCTATGAAATCCCTTAGTATCTCTTTATTTACTTCCACCGGATCTTTTCCTGCGAGATAGGTTAGAAAATTTTTGAGGCAATATCCATAGTGCAGGACAGTGATCTTGGTCATACCTCGAAGCGTGCAGTCCCGCAGAAAGTCGTCGATCAGCCGATCCACTTCCAGGACCTCCCCTCATTCTTGATTATGCCGTATGCTTCGAACTCTTCCATCTGTCGCGAAACGGCATTAACAAGGTCGCTTTCTCTCGGATCTATGCCAAGATTTTCAAGAATGCGGTAGCTATCGGCATGATCACAGGATTTCAGCGTATCTAAATATTACCCGTAAATAAAGGACATTATCCAACCCTCGGCGCTTTCTCATCTGTGTGTAATCATGCGATTTCTGTGTGGATGGGATTCTCGGTACTATCGTAAAAGGGTTATCTATTCTTCCTCTTTGTGGCAGCAATGGTGCTTCTTTTTCATGAACCATAGGAGTGCTAGCAAACCAATTACGAACAGCTTTATTTTTATAATCTTCTTGATAAGTTTTAACATAATCTATCTCCCCGAAGCTATATCTGTCTCATGACTAAAAACTCTGATCATTTCATGGCCTGTTTGGTCCGGCCCGATTCGATACTCGATCTAGTCCCTCTGCCGTAGCAGCGGCCGGATCTCATAGACGTCCAGTTGGCGCTGGATTGTGAATCTATCATTGCCCTTCTGGTGGCTCATGAGCAGGGAGTTGCCCACATCTTTGGGCAGATAAAACTCTTCGTTGTCCAGCTTGACCCGGAAGAATTTCCGGCTTTTGCCCATCTCCATGTTTCTGTACATGCCGGTGACCTTCTCGCCGATCTTCAGAATCCTGGGTTCCATAACAATTTCACCTCATTGATGATTATAATTACGTCCTGCTGCTACTTCTAACTTCCGATTGAATTTCTTGATATCTTCAGCTCTGCACGGGGGCATGGGCCTGCTCGATCTCCGGGCAGTTCAAGGGGCAGGACCCCTCATCTTCGCCTGCATTATCCCACTGCATTTGCATCTGCCTCGCGTACAAATAATCAGTCTCGTTGGTGCTCTCCTCCTCCCAGCAGGCGCAGCTTATTCTCGGAACGGCAGTCTCCGCCTCTGGCCGTTCTTTTGGCGCGCAGCCTCCCAGCCAGGCCCGGTCGATGATGGACAGATTTTGCGCGGCAACCTGGCCCAAGCTGCAGTTGCCAACGACGGAAGCCCTGTTTATGATGTCGCCATCGCACTTTTCCACATTCATGTTGATCCCGATTCTCAATGTATCGCCGATGGAAAGATGCAGCAGTGTCCAGTTGGAACTGCACTGGTCGATCTGGTTGGGCCGCAATGTGGCGTTGATGAACCTTGCCCCGGGCGGGAAGAGGTCCTGCAAAAAGAGCGGCCCAATGGTGGTGTTGCCGTCATTGGTGATGGTGATAGTATAAGCGGCTACGTCCCTTACCCGCAGGCCGTCTTTGCGAAGATAAAGGTGCGGTCGGTCGTATTTGGCGCTGCCTGAGAGGATGATCCTTCGCGAGACTTCGTAGTCGCCCATGAGCGTCTCATCGCGGTCTACCGCAAGGGTTCCGTTTGTGCCCACAAGGGTCCGCAGCTTCGCTGTCCCGGAAAAGTTGGCCTCGCTCACAAGCTCCCTGGGGCTGGTAGCAGTTGCCTTCCTTTTCAATCGAGTGGCTCTGGAGTACTCTTCTGCGATGAGGCTGGATGGGCTGTGCAGCTGCATTCCTTCCGACCATTTTTGAGATATGTTCAGAAAAGTGCGTGGCGTGACTATGTGGCTTACGCTATCGTAAGAAGCATCCAGGTCCTTGGCCATGAAGCCGGAAAATGTGTCCCATCTCTCCTGGGATCGATAGGACCCTGTGCCGGACTCGTAGCTCCTCTGCCTCCTGTCCTGCATATCTTTGGCAGCGTATCCCTGTCCGGAGACTGAGCGGTCCATCATCAGGCCCTGGCCCAGGTCGTGGATGCTCTCCGCGACCTGGAAGTCTCCGGCATAGTCCTCTACAGAAAAGATATCGCCTTTCTGCCCCGGTGCCAGCCGCTTGAGTATCCCCAGGTGCGCCAATCCCTGAAGGCCGGACTTTATCTGCATCACTGAACGGTTCTCGTCCAGATCAAAGAGGCTATTGCTTTCCAGGGTTGTGGAATATCGATACGATTCTTCAAAAGAAGTGTTGGTGATGCCGTTCTTGGCCCGCACCACCTCGTGCCAGAGGCAGGAGACTTTCTGCAAGCCGCTTCCCGGTAGAAGGAGAGTCGTGGGATGATAGCTTGCCCTCACGTCTCTCTCCAGCCGGATGGATTTGTTGGTGGTGAGAAAGCGCAGATCTTCTCGGCTTTCGTAATCCCCGCTGCCGTGCTCGCGCAGGGATAGCTGTGTGCCCTCTTCTTCCAGGATCTTAACCTTCGCAAATGCAGAGAGCTGCATCTGATCAGAGGATACGTAGACGCGGTTGGTCAGGGTGGCAGGCAGCCGCGAGGTGCTGTAGTCGCGGTAGGATCGGACGAAACCTTGGCCAGTGACATCTTGTTGGCTCTGATACATTACGTCCGTTCTGGGAACTCGCACCGTCAGGCCCATCTGCGTGCACTGGCCAGGCGCAAGAGAGGCGAAATGCCAGACACTTTCCTCAACCATGTCCGGCCAGGCGGAGACCAGCTCCACCGCGGAGTCGAAGACATCGCGCACGGTGACGTTGGTGGCGGGCTGCCCGCCCTTGTTGCAGACCGTTATGATGTAGCTTGCTTCCTCGCCCCGGCGCACGGCCTTTTGTAGCGGCGTCTTGTTGACGGATAGAAGTGTACCGTTCTGAACGGGTGTGTAAAGGCTGCCTGATTTCTGCTCAAGCTCATCGCAACTG
>JALNZQ010000050.1 GCA_023229165.1 Methanothrix sp. | reverse complement strand
AGCCGGACGACTTATGTCCAAGCCGATTGCAGCCGGACAGGTAGAGCTGACCATGAGCGCATAACGCATAAGTCAAATTGTGGCTGCGCAGCACCCCGCAGCAGAGCTGAGGGGCATTCTAAACAAATAATCTCGTAGGAGATTTCCTCGGAAGAGTTGTAATCTTTGATGGCTCAAGTACCTGGTAATACCTAATACCAAGGTAACCTGTTTAGACAACGGAGATGTTTGCAATATGGCCAGGGCACTCAGGCTCGGTTTAACTCTAAGCGAAGAGGACGCAAAAGTATTTTTGCAGAGCGAAGAAGCCTACGCAGTCACACCGCAGCAGAAGCGACAGCTTAGAGAAGCGCAACGGATTTATCAGTCCCATCCAATTAAGTTCTAAAGGCCAATATATCATGGGAAGATATTCGCGTTAGTTGAGGACAAAAAAGCCTATTTTGCAGATACCTATGTTTGAGATGTGAATTAGCGGCGAATAGGAGGGAGGCAAAAGTCTTAGTGTAGGAGGGATTAAATGATGGTCTTCGACTTTTGCCGATTAGACTGTAATCGTTCGCCGATATTTAAGGATTTCGCCTCAGTTTGATTTCTTCATCGACAGCGATATGCTCTTCCTCTCCAGATCCACATCCAGCACCATGACCGTCACCTTCTGCCTGGCCTTCACCACGTCGGTTGGATTCTTCACGTAGCCATCCCGAAGCTGGCTGATGTGCACCAGTCCGTCCTGGTGCACGCCTATGTCCACGAAGGCCCCGAAGGCGGTGACATTGGTCACAATACCCGGCCGCTTCATGCCCACCTTTAGATCCTCCATCTTTTCGATTCCGGGAGCAAAGCTGAAAGCCTCAAACTCCGCCCGAGGATCTCGGCCCGGCCTGGAGAGCTCCTCCAAAATGTCCTGCAGCGTGGCGGCGCCAGCCTTCTCGCTGATGTACTTTTTTGGGTCCAGCTTCTTTAGAAGCGCCTCATTTTGCATCAGCTCTTTTACCGTGACGCCCAAATCATTCGCCATCCTCTCCACCAGAGGATAGCTCTCCGGATGCACAGCCGTGCCGTCCAGGGGATTTTTGCTCTCCCGAATGCGCAAGAATCCCGCCGCCTGCTCGAAGGCCTTGGGCCCCAGGCGCGGCACTTTGCGCAGATCCTGGCGCGAGCCAAAAAGGCCATGCTCATTCCTGTACTTCACCACCGCCTCCGCCAGCTTCGGACCGAGACCGGAAACGTAGGCCAAAAGCTCCCGGCTGGCGGCATTCACATCTACTCCCACCAGATTTACGCAAGAGGAGACCTCATCGTCCAGAGCCCGCCTCAGCGCCGGCTGGTCCACATCATGCTGATACTGGCCAACGCCGATGGCATTGGGCTCGATCTTGACCAGCTCCGCCAGCGGGTCCATGAGCCGTCGCCCAATGGAGACTGTGCCGCGCACGGTGGCATCCTCATGGGGAAACTCCTGCCGGGCCACATCCGACGTAGAATAAACCGATGCACCCGACTCGTTGACCATCATGATAGGCGGCTTCAGCCGCAGGCTCTGCATGAAGGCCTGTGTCTCTCTGCCTGCCGTGCCGTTACCTATCGCGATCACTTCGATGCCATTCTTCTCGCAGATCGCGCTAACAAGAGCTGCCGCCTCCACCCTTTTCTTCTGAGTGTCATGAGGGTAGATCACATGGCTCTCTTGCAGCCGCCCCAGCCTGTCGAGCACGGCCAGCTTGCAGCCCGTCCGCAGTCCCGGATCCACGGCCAGGACGCACTTTTGTCCCAGTGGCGGGTCCAGGAGAACCTGGCGCAGGTTCTCGGAAAAGACCTCAATGGCCTTCTCCTCGGCACGGGCGCGCGCCGCCGCAAGCGTCTCATTTTCCATGGAGGGGGCGAGAAGCCGCCGGTAGCCGTCCTCTGCCGCCTGCATCACTTGACCGGATGCCGGGCCGTCTCCTTTTATGAAGAGTTCCTCTAAAACCGCCAGAGCGTCCTCCTCAGCCGGGGCCACATGCAAGCTAAGCGCGCCCGTCTTTACTCCTCGCAGCATGGCCAGGAGCCTGTGCGGGCTTGCCCTGGTGAGGGCTTCGGAAAAGTCCTGATAGTCCCTGAATTTGTCGTCTTTGGCATCAGACGATTCTCCTTTTCCGGCAACTGCCACAGATCGAAGGACACCCTGCGATTGATAGAGGGCTCTCATGCATAGTCGCGCCTCTGCATCCTCACTCATCCACTCGGCCATGATGTCCCTCGCCCCGGCCAGGGCTTCTTCTGCAGATGCGACGCCCTTCTCGGCATCAACAAAAGATAATGCCTCATTTTCCGGGTCCAGGCTGCCATGCTCCTGAGCGAAGATCCTCTTGGCCAGCGGCTCCAGGCCGCGCTCTTTCGCTGCAGTGGCCCGGGTCTTCCTCTTGGGCCGGAAGGGAAGGTAAATGTCTTCCAGACGGGCTAAAGTGTCGGCTGCCTGCAGCTTCGCTTGCAGATCGGCTGTGAGCAGCTCCCGTTTGGCAAGAGAATGCAAGATGGCGTCCCGTCTCTCTTCGAGCTGCCGATTTTTGCAGAGCTGATCACGAATCCTGGCAATCGCCACCTCATCCAGATTTCCTGTGGCCTCTTTTCGGTACCTGGCAATGAATGGCAGCGACGCGCCGCTGTCCAACAGCTCCACTGTAGCCTGGACCTCTCTCTCGCCCAGGGATAACTGCAAAGCCAGCTTTTTAATTTGAGGATCGGACATATCACATCCTTCCTGGAATGCAGAGGTCAAAAAGACTCCGGTTTTAGGTTTTTGGAGAAGGCATCCGCAAAAAAATAGTTAATTCTGGGAGGCAAAACGATGGTGGCCTAATTGCTAAAGGTAGGCCATAGTTCATTTTTGTCTCTTTGGCTTTAAGCGTAGATTCCTGCTCCCAGCCACCATGTATCATCCACTTTCGTGATATAGCTTAGCTTGAGTCCTAGCATGTTCTTTGCAGGGTCTTGATAGAGGTAATAAGTGAATCCCTCTTTGTTTTGGGCTAGAGCTATCATATCTCGAACCTGTTCAACGCCATTGGGATCTCTAACGTCAATCCTGTTCTTCCCTACTAATTCTGGCAGAATAGGATGTACTAGGCAGTCACCCGCAAAGTCATAGGCTATGATATAGCGGTTTCCTTCGACATAACTACCATTGATATCATTGAAGGTCTTAACTGCTTCTTCTTTGGAAGTATTTAGGGCAAAGCTTTTTGCGCCCTCTACGAAGGCTACAAGATCCTCTCTGGACTCGTTACTGAATATGGGAGTCTGCACGTTCAGATAAGTTCCTGCTGCTAACCACATTTCTTCGTCTACCTTGAGAACATAGGTTATCTTAAGCTCCTCTGCATCAGAATGAGCAGGATTTGGCCAGATATAGTATGAAAATCCGCTTCCCCTTTTAGCCACCTCGCGCATGTTCCTCTTGAGGGCAACTCCATTGGAATCGGTCACATTTAGCACATTTTCGCCGATCATTGTAGGCTCGTACGGATGAGCTAAACAGGTTCCATCAAAGTCGTAGGCGATTATATAATGTTCTCCTCTTACAAACTCTCCCTTGGGATCATTGAAGACTTCAATCGCCTTATCTTTGCCTTGCTCTATAACAAAGTCTCTAGCTTCATTCACAAAGGCGATTAAATCTTCGCTTGCTTCCGGTTCTAATATATATGCACTACTTTCGTTTCCTTCTGTGGTCGCAGCAAAGCCAACTGAAGATACTGCCAGGAGAGCAACTACAGAGGCTATTACTAAAATAATTTCAATATTTCTCGTATGGAGTCCTCCATTATTGTTTTCTGCACTTAAGTTCCTGACTTATTCTATTTAAATTTCCCCAGAATCAGTTTGATGCTGGATATTATGGGAAGCTGCTGTAAAAGACATGGGATGCAAAGAATATTTACTTCTCATCTATCTCCGGGATATCGTCTCTGACGCGGCAAGCCCGGCATAGATCTTTGCGGCCCGGTCGGCAGCAATGCAGCCCCTGGCACACTTTTGGCAGTGATTGCACTTTTTCTCATCAATTGTTATGGTCTCTGCCACGGTAATTGCCCCTCGAGGGCAGTTCTTCTCGCAGATCTTGCACCTCGTGCACATCTGGGCGCGAAGAACCGTTTCGCAGACGTCTCGCAGCAGCTCCTCAGCCTGCTCTTTTCCGGCAATGATCATGATGTGCCCGTTGGCAAAGGCGGTGACCCGTCCCTTTTCGGTCTTTAGCACTGCTGCCCCCAGATCCTCCTCATATTTGACCTCGCCCAAAATATTAAGAGCCGCGGCAACAGAGGAAAAGGGATGATTCTGGGGGGCGCATAAGGTCGCTTCGATGGAGTACTCCAGGCCGCAGGGCGACCGGCCTCGCAACGCCTGCAAAGTAATTTTTTCTTTCCCAGCTGCACTGACTTGGAGGCGTATATTGTGCTCTTTTGCTATCTCCAGCATCTTAGGCGGATGCCTCTTCCAACGCCAAAAACCCCAATCGATGTATCTCTTATCCAGCCCATTCTCTTTTGCCCAATCTCGTAAAGAGGCCGTCCACCGATCGTAAAGCTGGGGATGCGTCACTTTCAGGCCCGCAAACTCAGATTGCAGCGCGGCTGGACACAGCCAGCAGCCTATGCGCTCGAAGTCCTCCTCGTAGAGTGGATTGGGCTGCATTTTATTCCAGTAGATGTAGAGCATGACCTCCAGCGCCCGCCAGCTTCTGATGGGCGCCAGCGTGGTTTGGCTCGGAACATAGGGATTTCTCTCCACAGCCCTGATGGTAGAACGGTTGAAGGATTCGTAGATGCGCCGCCCTTCAATTGTCACGCAGCCCTTGGGGTAGTGCTCATTAAGAAAGGCGGTCATTGGTCCCAGCTTATTGGTCTTGCAGCACCAGCGAAAATCCTTGGCAGGGGGGCCGAAGCTCTTCACATCCTCAAAAAAGTCGCTCTCTCCTTTGATCTCCTGCAGCCGCAGCTTTTGGGCGGCGCACAGCTTTTGCACATATTCCACGGTCTCGGGAAATTCCAGACCGGTGTTGATGAAGAGAACCTCTGGCCGGGAGAGTATTTTTTGGGCAAGACAAAGGCAGGCCAGGCTGTCTTTTCCCCCGCTGAAGGAAACGTTTACGGGAAGCCGGTTTTTGGAAAGATAGTTCTTGATCTCACTTATCGCCGCCTTCTCCAGGCCTTTTAGAGCTCCCTCATTGGCGGAGACTATATCTTGCAGGGATGGCCTCTTTTCTTGAAGGGTAAAACCATTCTTCGTCACGTCCTTGATGCGAATGGACAAGGAGCCGTCTGCTCTTTTCCTGGCGACGCCCACGCCGGAAAATTTTCCTATTTTCAGGACAACGTTTTGGCCTTCATCCAATGCAGAAGTCCCGCTTATGATCTTCTCTTCCTGTAGCCACTTGCCTTTTATGTGGCCTTTTAATATTGAGTCGTCACATACAACCAGGCCTTTTTTTGCTCTACTGGAAAGCAGGGCTGCGCCAGAAGTCTCTAAATCCAACTTGTGGCAGCCGGCCGTGACATCAAACCAGAGTGTGGCTATGTGGCGACCTTCCAGAATAACCTGATCGCGACGGTCTAATCCGGCAATCTTGTTGAGCAAGATTACCCTGCCTTCCAGGAAATCTGCAGAGCCGTAATTTTGAGCGAAAAGCAAAGAGAGAAGCTCTTTTGCCGCCTGGGAACAAAGACGGATGTCGCCTGGCGGCGCAAGCTCAATTTTTCGACCAAAGCTATCACAGGTGGAGCATTTTTCCGCCAGAAGGGGAATGCTGCAGTCTTCGCACCAGAATAGCTCGCTTTTGCCGGGAGAGAATGTCTTGCTGGAATTATGCATGGATTTGTTTGAGGTAAATCCAGGGTGTATTTAATCACTCGCATCTTCCCCCAGTTCCGGGCAAGATCTCAGGCACATAACTTAATTTGAATATCAAAAGAGTTAAATACTATGATGATCACATTGTTAGTATTAATATTATGTAAGCACAAAACCAAAACAATGAAACGGCTCCGGGGCCTTTTGCTACCCTTAGCCATCCCCTCACCCCGAGCCGTTTTATCCCTCTACCCTTTGGGAATATAGTTAAAAAAGTTGATTATATAAAAAAATTTAATTAGGTTACAACTGACAATAATGCCCGTTTTCCAGCCTAAATTTGCGGCCACTTCGGCATATTAATATTTGAATTGTACCAGAAAGTGCCGTACCAGGCGTCGACTCCCAGATGCATATTCTCCCAGGGATAATGTTTCTCCTTGTTTTCGGTTTTTACTTCAGTATAGCCTGAGTCAGGACAGATATGTTTCGGGCATTTTGCAGCCTTCTCTGGCGGAGAGACAACTGTATTATTTGCCTCGCTTCCGATGATCTCCAGCTCCACGTTTTCCATGCCCGATGACGTGATCTTTGTATTATCGGTCACGCTTCCCACTATATCCACAACTACAGATCCTGGGGCGCCAAATGCATAGGCAGTGCAAGCCGATAGCATCAGCGCTAAAGCCAATATGATTGATTTTCTCAACTCCAATCCCCTCCAGCAAATTTCTCATTTAAGCTAAACATATTTAACCTATGTTTTATATATACAGGAAGTAGAAATATCTTTCGGGTCGATAGGTTCATATTCCTTAAAGCATTATTAGAAAAAAATTTGATTAAAGATGGCAATTGGCGTGAATAAATTCGAAACTGCAATGGGAAAAAGTATAAAAAGAAGATAAAAATAATACTTTTAAACTTAAGTTTTTGTTGTCACACTTCCCAACGTGAGAATCTTTGGCGTCGTGCTTATGTATTCCGGATCTTTTTTGATGAGGGACCGGCTGTATCTGGTGGGAATATACGAACTCCAGGGGTAGCATAGCGGCCTCTTGAAGTCGTCCCATGGGGTTTCATAGCGTTTTTCCTCGCCGCATGGACCGCACTCTTTTCCACATGCCTTATCGACCACTTCGGTCGGGTAGCCGATCTGGATGTTGCTGGCTGTGCTGCCGACGATATTCACTTCGATAGGCATGCCGTCAGGCGCTATGATCGTGGTATTGTTCGCCCGGCTTCCGAGGATGTCAAGGCCAGTCGCCTGATCCCTCTCGGCACTGTGCGCGGCAGATGCCCAGAGGATAAGTATACTGACCAGAATAATTTGCTTTCTCAAACCTTTCGCCCCCTTTTATAATTAAGTCTAATAAAATGTCTAGGAAGTAGAAAAACCTTTTGTTGCAGCGCAAAACATTAAATCCCCCCTGGAAAGATGGGAAACCTATGAAACTGATTTATGTGGCCGGCAAAGGAGGCGTGGGCAAAAGCGTCTGCTCGGCAGCTTCCGGCATCTGGAAAGCGCATCAGGGCAAGGATACCCTGGTCTTCTCCATGGACCCGGCCCACTCTCTCTCGGACATCTTCGACATCGATCTGGGAAACCGGCCCCGAAAGATCCGCGAGCATCTCTATGCCTATGAACCTGATCTGGCCGAGGAGGCGCGGGGCTTCTTTCGCAGGTACAAGAACATCTTCACAGCTCTCTTCGGCCTATTCGAGGTGGAAGTGAAGCCCGAAGACTTCGGGAACATGCCCGGCGTCTCCGAACTGATCTTCATGGACAAATTAAACGACATTTACGTGGAGAAGCAGTACGACTTCGTTATCATAGACTCGGCACCAACAGCCATGGTCCTGCCTTTGCTGCAACTGCCATCCATCACCACCGGATTTGTCACAAAAGTGCTGGGCATGAGAAATAGATGGATGGGTGTGCTTGACCTTCTGCAACCTGGTTTCGCCGATCGCATACTTTCTGAAGTTCGGACCATGCGCCAGAAAGCTGAGACCATGCGCTCGGTCCTGCTCGATCCGGAGACTGCCAGTATCACTGTTGTTACCATCCCCGAGAAAGCGGCCGTGGAAGAGAGTCGGCGCCTGATTGATACAGTAGAGTCGCACGGAGTTTCTGTCTCTTCCATTATCATCAACCACGTGATCCGGGACTGCAACTGCCGCTTTTGCCGGGAGAAAAAGGCATCTCAGACCTCTTACATCCAGGAGCTAAGGGACAGCTACCGGGAAAAGCACATTACAATCTTACCCGACTACGGAGGAGAGGTATTGGGAGAAGGCCTCTTGCAGGTGGCAGAGGACCTCTATGCAAAGGGTGAACTCGAAATCTGAAAACATCACCAAATTGATATATTTTGGAGTAGAGGATAGGAGAGAGGAAAAAATATGTTTAAAAAAGTTCTCGTTCCCACCGACTTTTCCAGCTATGCCCACAAGATGCAAGAGTGCCTGGCGGACATGCCGGGCATAGAAGAGGTCGTGCTTCTTAATATCGTGGATGCCAGCAATCCCATGGACCTGGAGAATAAAGGATGGAGCTACGACTCTCTTATCGATGAGGCGCAGACCAGGCTTGCCGAGCAGGCCGATCACCTTTCCCATCTGGGCGAGAAAGGCCTCTTAGTCCGGTCGCTTTTGAGGATCATCGTGGAGCCGATGAGCGGTGCGGACGGGGTCGATATGAAGAGGCTGCAGCCAAAACCAGGCCTGGATCTGATAGAGGGAGGCAGTGTGGGAGAGGCCATTATTAAGACTGCAGCGGAGGAGAAGGCCTCCCTCATCTGTATGGGTGCGCAGGGCAAAGGGTTAGTGGAGGGCATGCTACTGGGATCCGTCTCCACCGAGGTGCTAAGAAAAGGCCAAACAGATATGCTCATCATCCGCCACAAGATCCTGGAGGGCGGCAAAGACGGAGAGCATGAGAGGCTCTGCCGGGACATGTTTTCTAAAGTGATGCTCACCTCTGACTTCTCCGAGGCTGCAGAGCAGGCAATATCCGCGGCAAAGGATCTGCCGGGTGTCCGGGAGATCTTGCTGGTGCATGTGATCGCCAAAGATGATGATTTCAATGAGGCGGCAAAGAGGCTGAACCTGCTGCGTGAAGAGCTGGCAGGCCAGGGCAGAAAGATCACTGTGCATGTCCTGGAGGGCCATTTTGCTGAGGAAATCCTGGCTCTGGCCAAGAAGCAGGATGTATCCCTGATTATGATGGGCTCTCAGGGAAAAAGCTGGAGCCGACAGATTCGCATAGGAAGCACTACTTTTGATGTGGCCCGCCGGTCGGAAAGCCCAGTGATGGTGATCCGTCCCAAGAAGAGCTGAAAAAAGGTTTTTTTGGGCTCCATCCTTTCTATTTTTTCGTCGCTTTTTGCGCCTGCTCCATCATCATCTCAGCAGCCTTGTAGTAAGCGTCGCGAGGCATCAACTCTCTGCACACCTGTTTTTGCAGCTCCTCGGAGATCATGCCCTCTTTTGCGAGCTGACGACCTGCCTCTCTGGCAGCCCGGAAAATTCCGTCCACTAGCCCCGTCTCCCCGGCCTTTATCATCTCCTTTACTCCTTCTGCCATGGGGCGGAGCAGGGCCGCGACAAAGTCACAGCTTCCGTCCGGTTTTGTGTAGATGGCCTTCATCTGCAAGAGCATTGGGTCGAACATTGACAGATCCCAGGCGCCGCAGGTGGAAACGAGAACGATCTTCTGCCGCTTCTGCCGGCTTCCCTGCAAGTGAATGGGCAGTTGTCTATCTATCAGGTTTTTAAGTGGCCCTGTTACCCCGGCATAGTAAACCGGGCTGGCCCAGACGATGACATCCGCCTCTTTAATCTTGGGCAGCAGCATCTGCATATCGTCCTTCTGGCCGCATATTCCGGGATTTTTAAACCAGCAGCTCATGTCTCCAATGCAGGGTTCTATCTTCAGCTTCCTGGTGTAAAATACTTCCACTTCGCAGCCAGCTTCCTTCATGCCCTCTAAGAAGGGACTGAGAATCATGGCCGTATTTCCCTCATCCATGTTAGGGCTGCCGTTTATTGCAAGAACCTTCATGGAAATCGTTTTAATGCTCAATCAATAAATAGTGATCGTATGTCCTCATATTCTGCGTATAGCGGAAACGGCCTTGATCAGATAGATCCCTTTGATGCCGGCGATCACAACATCTGGCGCAAAGCCGAGTATCTGGGTCGCTACCTCTTTGCAGCCGATTTTTTAAGACCTCATAAGCCGGATATCGTGGCAGATATCTCCTGCGGCATGGGATACGGAGCTGCAGAGCTATGCGGCGTGGCCGGGAGGGTTATTGGCGTTGACGGAGATCGGGCTCTGATGGAATCGGCCCGCCAGAAGTTCAAAATGGCAAACCTGCATTTTCTCCACAAAGATTTGGACGAAGAAGAGTTATCTCCTGAAATAGAGGAGGGCAGCGCTGCGGCTTTAGTCAGCTTCGAGACCTTGGAGCATCTGCTCGATCCCTATCGGGCAGTAGCCCAATTCTCAAAAATCCTGCAGCCGGGCGGTTTTTTTATCTGCTCGGTTCCCAACGTCCTTTCCGAGTCCGGCGATAATGCCGGTCTTCCCAGGAACAAGTCCCACAAGCAGTGGTTTAATTTTGCCTCGCTCTCCCGCATGGTGGCACAAAACGGAATGCATGTGGTCTACCGGATGGGCCAGTCCTGGTCCAAATCGCTTTTTCGAAGAGAGCAACAACTGTCCAATGCCAGAAGACTTACGCGAAAGCTTGGCGATGAGCCGATCATGCAAACGCCTAAGATGATTAGGTGGCTCTCTTATGTCGCGGCCTATCCCACGGTCGAGGATGTGGACGGCTCTTACTCAATCATAATTGTTGCCCAAAAGGAATAATCAGGAAAAAATTGTAAATAAGGTGCCGTGACTACTCCTGCTAATTCATTGACTGAAGCGGTCACGATTTTTATGAGGCAATTCTTGGCGGCTTCCTCTTCGCCCTAGACTCCCAGAGCGTTTATGGCTTCAATCAGCTCCCCGAAGGCCTCTATTTCCAGGTCTAAGACCTCCTCCTCTGTCATGGAGATGCTCATCTCTCCATCCACGGTGAGCCTGTCCGGGCCCCGCGCCACAATCCTGTCCCGACCATCGCGGCCAAGCGCCTTTTTGATTTCTTTCTCATGGGCCAGGGTGCGGCCGGGAATGATGACCGTGTCCTTGACCTCTTTGAGATCCAGGTTCATAAAATCCACTATGGTTATCAGGCAGCCTACATCTTTGTTGACTCCCACCACGTTGACCTTTTTTCCCGTCTGCTTGAAGATGGTTGTCAGCAAGGGCAGGGCTATACTGCTGGTGATGACGGTGGCGCTTCTGCGTAAGAGTGGAAGGGATGCGATCTTTTCCGGATGGCGGGCCAGGGCAAAAGGCGCTCCCGTGATGGGATCCCATAGAGGGGTTCCGGTTACCCGCAAGCGATGCCTCGCTGCCGTCTCTGTAACAACGTTTTGAAACTCTTCTACAGAGTGCGGCGTTATGCCCGGAATGATAGGAGCATTGCCCAGAATCAGGCCCTGCTCGCGAGCGTTGGCAAATCTCATCAGGATCAATCCCTTGGCACCCATATCCTCCAGGTCGCTGCAGGTCTTCTCCAGCTCTGCTCCGTCGTTGACGCCGGGGATGAGAACGACGGCACAGTAAACCTCGCAGCTCCGGCAGAAGATCTTCAGGCACTCAAGCGCAATCTCAGCATTCTTGTCGCCCATATACTTCCTGCGTAGATCAGGATTTGTGGAAAAGACAGTAAAGGAGACCTCAGTTACTCCCGCTTCCACCAGATCTGCAGCATCATCAGCGCGCTTGAAGCCTTTTCCGGAGGTGTAGCCAAGGGCTATGGGCACCATGCCCTGAGAGAGCGTCTTCGTCAGGGGCAGAAGGTCGGGGTAGCAGCTAAGATCACCGCCACCACTGATGGTAACTTTATCGGGGATGCAGCCCATGCACTTTCCCGCCACCTCGAAGACAACGGCGTCCATGGGTTTGAAGCCGGGATAACCCTCTACAATGGCGCGGGAGCAGTAGTCGCAGCCCTTCTGGAAGGGCATGCAAAACTTGCAGCCGAAGGGTGGGACGCTTTTGACTCCTTTGAAATAACAGTAGCTGCAAAAGCCTTTGCAATCCAGGCCCGGTCTTCCACCGACATCGGCAAGTATCTCCATGCCCAAAGCAACTTTGCGGGAGGGTAAATAAGTTTTGGGCTTTCAGATAGGGTTGATGCAAAAGCCAGGTAATATCAAAAGAGTATTAAGCAATAGAAAATTAAATATGCACATAGCTAAATGTGTAATTTAGCCAAGAGATAAGAATGGGTGGAAAGAGATGGCCAAAGTTCTAATCGTGTATCATACCATATCGGGAAACACCGAAAGAATGGCAAAATCTTTTGAAGAAGGTGCGAAGAGCGTCCCAGGCACCGAGGTTGTCCTCAAGAAAGCATTCGATGCAACGCTGGAAGACCTTCTGGGCTGCGATGCGATAGCTTTCGGGTCTGCCGATTACTTCAGCTACATCGCAGGCGCACTCAAGGATTTCTTCGACAAAACTTATTATCCTTCCCAGGGAAAGGTGACCGGAAAGCCATATGCTGCATTTGCAACCGGGGGGAGTGGAGGAGATACTGCTCTTAAAGTGCTTGACCGACTGTGCAGCTCATTCAAGTTCAAGAAAGCCGTCGATAATGTGTCAGTTGCGGGAGCACCGTCCTCCGAGGTTTTAGCAAAGTGCAAGGAGGCGGGAAAGAATCTGGCGAAGGTCCTCTCGACGTGACCGCATTCGCGCGGATCTGTTCGAATGCGCCTTCAGAATATGTGCCTGCATCGTTAATGTCACGTCTGTCTGAGGCCTAGACCAGGGGGTATTAATAATCCCGACGATGAACCATTGCCTATGAAGACAATTATGATTCTTGTAAGTCTCTTAGCGGCTATTTCTCTAGCCGCTGCTTATACTCCTGAGCAACAGAACACAGTCGACGGCGTGCGCCTGTCATTCCAACTCGGACAGGCATACGACAAAGCCACCCAAGGTCAGGATGTCCCGGACTTCAATGCTCTGGTCGATCAGTGGAATGCATGGGTCGTTAAGAACTTTGGAAATGACACTGCTTTGATCATGACAAAGATGACTGCGCCGATCAATTTGCAGAAGCCCTATGTCGCTGCCAACAATACCACAGACAAGGGCATAGTGCATAAGATAGATAGTGATGCACAATATACTACCAACGACGTCAATCTCATGTCGGACTCAGCCATATCAAAATACGCTGCGTCGGCGCAGGGAAAAGCCCTGGGCTCGGACTTCCTGGGCGGGGTCTAAGCCGCAGGATAATGGATTTTTTTTAAATTTCATGAGCACGCCTTCAACGTTCTCTGGGCTCCAGGCATCTAGCTTGGACCCTCGCATGCCCACGGAGCGTGCTCCGCGATCAGGAAGAAATGATATAGAATACGGCAAGAATCAGATACCTGTATATCGGCTCGCGTAGATAGGAGATTTTGAAATGGCAATGCTGGTTGGAATTGCGTTGGCTGCAGTTGGAGTTGCTCTGCTAAATAAGGTGTTGAAGGGAAGCATCCGGTCACCGACGAACTCAATGAAATGGGGTCGTGAGTCCAAGGGTCAGATCATCGAAATTGATGAGTACGAAATCGTAGATGAATTTCAGAATCGAGCATCTGACGGCTACAAGGTGGAGATCTACGATGGCGATGATTAACAGGATGTAGCTTTAGTTACACCTCAAAAAGTCCAAAATCATCCATAGAGGCAATTTACTGGTAATGATCGCAGGTTACGGGAATAGCTATTCTCCTTTTAAAATGGTATTTCGATTAATCAGCATCTGCTAAAAAGAGATGGGAATATCCACGATTACACGCACGGTAGCCAGTCAACGCTGATGGCTCCGCATGTGGAGTTACCCCAGAGCTGGATGAACTTCTCGATGGAGAAGACGCCCGTAAGGTCTTCTACGGATCTTCCATACTCGGCATGGCGTCCCTTGAGCTGCGCATCAGCGAGCGGATCGCGGGAGATCCAGCCGATGTGGGCAACACCGATGACGTTGCTGTTCAGGTTAGCTTCGAGAACACCGGTGCAGCAAGCTGGGCAGCTTCCATCCCAACCATTGTTCTCGCCCCTAGTAAACTTCAACTGTATGGAACCATATCCTCTGGTCTTGACCTCGGTGGTCTTTTGCAGGTGCTCGGCATGGGTATACATCTCAGTCAGCACAGCACCAATCCTGTAGTTCTGCACGCAGAGTTTCTCAACCCACTTCTGGTCGTATGTGCCTGTTTGGTAAGATACGGGCATGTACTCGAACTCAGCCTCCTTGGTGAAATTTATGTAATCCATTGGACAGGAAGTGCCTGTTGGCCAATTGCATTTCGCAAACGGGAATCCAATTGGGACCCAAGCCCCGTTAAGCAGTGGGAGTCCGAAGTTCTCGTTTTGCTCGTCGTATGGATCAACAGATAGCTGGTTGCCGAAGCCTTTAAATCTTTCAAGCTGCCTCTCGGCTTCAAGTTCAGTCCTCTCGGTAATGACGTTGCCGGAACCGGACTCCTTCTCGACCAGTTTCTGACCGTTAAAGCCTGTCTGCGTGGATATGATCATCTCCACATTCTTGTAGCCGACACCCTTAACGGATGCCTTTTCGTACATATAGTTTGCAGCACCAGCCATGCCAATTAGCGCAATAGCTAGTACCGCTAAAATTAGTAGTCTCTTCGTTT
>JALNZQ010000278.1 GCA_023229165.1 Methanothrix sp. | reverse complement strand
TTTGCCCCGCACATTCAGCTTCTCCTTGGCCAGATCTACGATGCTTCGCCCCTCCGGCGTCTCATCGGCAAGAGAAGAGAGCATGGCAGCCTCAGCCAGATCCTCATTCTTTATGCCAACGGCCGGGATGAACTGCGTGGCCATCCTGTTTCCCAGGGTGATGGTGCCGGTCTTGTCCATGAGCACCACATCCACGTCGCCCGAGGCCTCCACTGCCCTGCCGCTCATGGCGATGACGTTATGAGAAAGCAGCCTGTCCATGCCGGCGATGCCGATGGCGGGCAGCAGGCCGCCGATGGTGGTGGGCATCAGGCAGACCAGTAGCGCCACCAGCACGCTCACTGGAACGATGATACCCATATACCCGGCAAAGACATCCAGGGTGATTACTACCACCATGAACAGTCCGGTAAGACCTATGAGCAGTATCTCTAAAGCCTGCTCATTGGGAGTCTTCTGGCGCTTGGCGCTCTCCACCATGCCTATCATCTGGTCCAGGAAGGTCTTGCCCGGGTCCGCTGTGATAAGGATCTTGATATTTCCGGAGAGAACTCTCGTGCCGCCGGTGACGCCGCAGAGCTCTCCTCCAGCCTCGCGAACTACTGGTGCCGATTCGCCCGTTATGGCTGATTCGTCCACCAGTGCGACTCCTTCTACGATCTCGCCGTCGCTGGGGATGGTCTCGCCGTCCTTTGCCAGGACGAGATCGCCTTTGACAAGCTGTAGAGCCGGTACCTGCTCAATCTTGCCATTGGCCAACAATCTTTGGGCAATGGCCTCGCTCTTCGCCTTGCGAAGGGTTTCAGCCTGAGCCCTGCCCCGTCCTTCCGCCAGAGCCTCAGCGAAGTTGGCAAAGAGTATGGTGAACCAGAGCCAGAGGCTGATCTGGCCGTCGAATCCGGCGTTTCCGCCCGAGATCAAATCGCGCGCTGTGATCAGTGTGGTCAGGATGGCGCCTATCTCCACGGCAAGCATCACTGGACTGCGCCAGAGGCGGCGCGGATCCAGCTTGGGGATTGAATTCAAAATGGCCTGCTTTATCTGGGAAGTCTGCCATAAATCGGACTTATTGATGTGCATATCATCACTCCTTAAAAGGTCCTGCCCGCCTGCATCAGCAGGTGCTCGAGTATGGGACCTAGTACAAAGGCGGGAAAGAAGGTCAGAGCCCCTACTATGATGACCGTGCCTACCAGCATGATAACGAAGAGCGGACTGGCGACCGGGAAGGTTGCCGTGCTGGCGGGCACTATCCTCTTTGCCGCCAAGGAGCCGGCTATGGCCAGCGCCGGCAATATCGTGGCAAATCTGCCCACCAGCATCGCCAGAGACAGAGCCAGGTTGTAGAAGGTGGTGTTGGCGTTCAGGCCGGCAAAGGCGGACCCGTTATTGCCGCAGGCCGAGGCGAAAGCATAGAGGATCTCGGTGAGTCCGTGCGGCCCGCCGTTGTTCAGGCTGAAGAGGCCCTGGGGCAGTACTATGGCAAGGCCTGCCAGCATGAGCAGAACGATGGAAGGAGCCAGCAAACCGATGACTGCCATTCTCATCTCGAAGGGCTCCAGCTTTTTGCCGAAGAGCTCAGGAGTGCGGCCGATCATGAGGCCGGCTAAGAACATAGTCATGATGGCATAGAAGAAAATGCCTATCATTCCCACCCCGACTCCGCCGAAGATCACCTCGCCTATGCACATGTTAAAGAGCAAAACCAGGCCGGCTAGAGGCATAAAGCTGTCGTGCATGCTGTTTACGCCTCCACAGGAGGTGACTGTCGTGACCTGGCCAAAGAGCACCGATGGCACTATGCCAAAGCGCACATCTTTGCCCTCCATATTGACTCCCCCGGCCACGCCCAGCTTCTCCAGCAGGGGGCTGCCCTGTTCTTCCGCCCAGAGGGCGAAGCCCAAACCCATCAGGAAGAGAATGAACATGGCTGCAAATATGGCCCAGCCCTGTCTGGGGTTATTGACCAATGCGCCAAAGGCGAAGGGAAGCGATGCCGCTATGAGCAGCATGGCCAGCACCTGCAGGAAGTCGGTGAGGGGTGTGGGATTCTCGAAAGGATGGGCTGAGTTGGTATTGAAGAAGCCGCCTCCGTTCGTTCCCAGGTACTTGATGGCCTCCTGGGAAGCCACGGGACCTATTGATATGACCTGCTCTCCCTCTTCAAGGGTATGGGCAGTGACATAGGGGCCCAGGGTCTGAATTACGCCCTGGGATGCTAACAAGAGTGCCCAGATGATGGCCAGGGGCAGCAGCAGATAAAGCGCCGACCGGGTGAGGTCGACCCAGAAATTTCCCAGGGTGGCGGCATTCTTGCGGGTGAAGCCTCGAATGACGGCCATGACTGCGGATAGTCCTACAGCCGCGGAGAGGAAATTTTGCACAGTCAAGCCCAGCATTTGGGTGAGGTAGCTCATTGTCTGTTCCCCGCTATAGGCCTGCCAGTTGGTGTTGGTGGTGAAGGAGACGGCCGTATTGAGGGCCGTATCCCAGCGGACTGCTCCCAGGTTCTGAGGATTGAACGGAAGAAAGCCCTGCAATTCCTGCAGCAGAAAGACGGCTGCCAGACCCAGGGCATTGAAGATCAATAGAGAGGCAACGTAGCTCTTCCAGGACATCTCTCTTGTCTCGTCCACACCTGCCATCCTGTAAAACGCCCGTTCGACTGGCCGGAAGAGAGGCGTAACTCGAGTAGGCTCGCCATTGAAAACCTTCGCAATATACCTTCCTGTAGGCAACGCCAGAACTATCAGGGTGCCTAACAACAGAGCTATGTATACATATTCCATTGACATTTATGTCGCCTTCGGATAAAATAATCTTAAGGAGATAACCTGGTTAGACTTAATAGTTTCTAAATTTATCTGGCACGTTGGCCGGATACAAAATCGATTGACCTTGAAGAATGTCTGCAAACCCTTGCAAAGACACTTTTTTTGCCGATCTTGACCATAGCGGTCCTTTCCGCTACTGTCATCAGCCCGCCGGAGATCCTCAGACCACCCTGTGCCATGCCAGGAATTGATTCCATTATTTGATCCCTCTTAAAGGAGAAGAAACGACGAGATTTCTTACTTGCTCGCATTGTTCTCCATGAGAGGGATGCACATTCCGGCATTGGTATATAAAGATATCTCGACATTCAGGACTACACATATCTCTGCAATTAATGCTAACCGATAGTTCGCAACTCGCCTCGGAAGGCCCGGATCCTGCACATCCGGACGGCTCGCGTCCAGCTCGGCGGTGGTCTTTGCCCTGATGGCGCTTGAGGGCGTCGAGCTTGGATTGGCGACAGCAATGAGTTACTCTCCACTAGCGTTTTGCATTAATGCCGACACGAATTGCATCGCCCGATGACAAATTATGAGCAACCTGCCAGTCCTCTTAGCACAGCTTCTTTTCGCATGGCATCAAATTTTTGTACGTGTTTAGCTAGCTAGCTTTGCCGTAAGCATTTGGAGACAATCCAGTCCTCTCTGTCCCCATGTTGCCAGTGTCGTCATAAT
>JALNZQ010000049.1 GCA_023229165.1 Methanothrix sp. | reverse complement strand
ACCACAGCTCACCGCTTGCGGCCGTCCCAGCCTTCCCGGATGCCTTTGCCTCTGCATAACCGGTAAGCGAATCGAGCGTCCCTGTCGCTGTCAAAGCGCGAGTAATGAAACTCATGCCCGCGAAGGATCTTGCCAAGCCCAACTACGGGATTTTGCGCTACGGCCTCTGCCTGGGCATACCCCAGAGCCGCAAGCCGTTTCGTCATAACAGTAGCGCCGGGCAGTGCCCCCACCATTCTAAAAGTGCCCGTCTCCATTTCGATGGCGCTGCCCAAGTACATCAGGCCGCCGCACTCTCCATAGATGGGCATGCCGTCTTCTGAGGCCCGCTTAATCTGGCTGCGTGCGGGAGAGGCTTCCAGCCGGGAGGCATGCAGCTCCGGATAGCCTCCCCCAATGTAAAGGCCGTCCACATCGGGCAGATCGTCCTGCAACGGGCTGAAGAATACCAGCTCTGCGCCTTGCCTCTCCAATTCGCGCAGGTTATCGTAGTAATAAAAGCAGAAGGCTTCGTCCTGGGCAATGCCTATGCGCACGGACTTCTCTGCGGCGGCTTTCTCCTCTGGTGTCGGGCAGGGCAAAGCTCTAAGCTTCAGGATCTCG
This sequence comes from Methanothrix sp., assembly GCA_023229165.1. GTDB lineage: Archaea > Halobacteriota > Methanosarcinia > Methanotrichales > Methanotrichaceae > Methanothrix. The sequence continues at coordinate 14,025 of JALNZQ010000049.1, read as the reverse complement.
TTGATGGCGGCATGCCGTTCCAGCAAGACGGCCAACGCTTGCACATCGTGCTCTTTCTCAAAGCCCATCACCAGTCCCAGGTGACGGCTCTTCATCTCCATCTCCCTCTCCCGCGGCAGAGCGGCGAAGATGGGCTTTTCCATGCAGCTTTTCAGAATGGACAGATGCCGCTCGCTTCCCACTCGATTGAGAACCGTGCCAGCCAGGCGCACCCTAGGGTCATATTCTACAAAGCCTTTCTCCATGGCCGCAGCGCTGCGCGACATGCCGTGCACATTTATGACTAACAGAACGGGAAGGTCCAGGATCTTGGCTACCTGGGCGGAGCTGGCCACCTCGGTTGCCTCCATGCCGTCGTAAAGGCCCATGACCCCTTCCACCACGGCCACGTCCGCGCCCAGCAGGGCGGAGGAGAAAGAGCGGCGCACACCATCTTCGCCCATCATGAAGGGATCGAGATTGCGCGATGGCCGCCCGCAGACGGCGGTATGATGAGACGGGTCAATGAAGTCCGGGCCGACCTTGAAGGGCTGCACGACCAGGCCGCGGGCGCGCAAGGCGGCCATGAGGCCCAGGGTAACCGTGGTCTTGCCCACGCCGCTGTGGGTGCCCGCGATGAGGATGGCTGGAATCATGGATTTCGTATCTAATGAACTCATAATTATCCTTTATCCGGCAAAGATATTAACACGCCTGGCGGATGTTCCAGCATGCTTGTTGGCGTAGTTAAAAGAGGAAAGTACGGCGAGCGCCTGCTGGAGACCATCAAGGCCAGGACGGACTTTGATGTCGTCTCCGTCGAGGTTCCCCAGGTGCTGCCTGGCTTCATCGAGGACCCGGAAGAATTTGTCAAAGAGCTAAACCTTGATCCCAGGATCTTTCAGGCGGATCTGCTTATTCTCTACACCTTTCACCCCGACCTGACTCCGGAGATCGTGCGCCTTGCTGGCGCCGCCGGAGTCAAAGCGGTCATAATTCCGGGCGGCATCGGCCGGGCTGGCTCCATCGGTGAGCTGGAGAGGATCGCAGAAAAGTACGGCATCCATATCGAGGTGGATGAGATCTGCTGCACACTGGAAGAGTGCGGCGTGCCAGTCATCGATGAATTTGCAAAAAAGCTGGGCAAGCCGGAGCTGGAGGTGGAGACGAAGGACGGGCGCATCAGCCAGGTTAAAGTCTTGCGCGGCTCGCCCTGCGGAGCCACCTGGCATGCCGCGGCTGGCATTGTGGGCAAGACATTGGACGAAGCTTCTTCCATGACCGGTCTCTTCTGTCAGCAATATCCCTGTCGCGCCGTGCGCGGAACACCTGGAGGCATCCACACCTCAGGAGACCTGCACAAAGATGCCATGGAAAGGGCTCTGGGCAAGCTGACCAATCTCAAGCTTCCCGAGCAGTCCAAACCCATCAAGATCGAACCGGGCAAGAAGGGGCAGAGGGCATGAGAAAAAAGGTGGTAGAAGCCACGGTGCGTGCCCTGCAAAGGGCGGAGACCTCTCTGCCCGACTGGGTCTTGCAGAGAATCGAAGAGGCTGCGGCCAAGGAGAGCCATCCCTTAGCCCGGCACCATCTTCAGTTCATGCTGGAGAATGTTAAGATCGCCGGGGAAAGGGGCCTGCCCCTCTGCCAGGACACGGGCCTTACCATATTTCATGTGCAGATGGGCCGCGATCTAAGTCTGGATTTCAGCTTATCCGAGGCGATCGCGGAGGGCGTAAGAATTGCCACCCGAGAGATTCCGCTGCGCCCCAATGCGGTCCATCCCCTGACCCGCAAGAACAGCGGGGACAACACCGGCCCCGGCATGCCTGACATTATTCTGGATTATGTGGATGGCCGGGGCCTGTCGCTCACCGCCTTTCCCAAGGGGGCGGGCTCGGAGAACATGAGCCTGGTGGGCATGCTTAACCCCGCCGACGATCCCTTTGATTTCATTTTTAGAACCGTAGCTGAGAGGGCTGCAAACGCCTGCCCGCCTCTCTTCCTGGGCATTGGTCTGGGCGGCAGTTTCGACCTGGCAGCGCGTCTGGCCAAGAGGGCTCTGCTTAATATGCCCGGCGAATCCCTGGAAGAACTGCAGCTATTGGAGAGAATCAATTCGCTTGGCATCGGTCCCATGGGTCTGGGCGGGGACACGACAGCTCTTGGCATAAAAATCGAGAAGGCCTTCTGTCACACTGCCTCCCTGCCAGTAGCCATAAACTTTCAGTGCTGGGCCAACCGCTGCGAAAAGGTGGTGATCCAATGACCGAGTATCATCTGCAAACGCCCCTTTCGGGTAAGGATGTGGAAAAGCTCGTGGCTGGAGATGTGGTATTTTTGAGCGGACCGCTTTTCACTGCTCGCGACAAAGCCCATGCCTTGATACGCCGCACCGGCTGTCCCGTCTCCTTGCAAGGGGCCGTCCTCTATCACTGCGGTCCGCTTATCAAAGATGACCGGGTCCTATCCGCCGGGCCGACCACCAGTGGTCGCATGGCCCGTTACACGGATGATATCCTGCTGCTGGGGGTTCGGGCCATCATAGGCAAAGGCGGCCTGCCTGGCGAGCCCTTCCGGGACAAAGCCGTCTACCTGGCCTATCCGGGAGGATGCGGTGCAGCCGCTGCCCAGCAGCTGAGGGTATTGGGCGTGCACCTGCCGGAACTGGGCATGGCTGAGTCACTCTGGGAGTTTGAGGCAAGAGACTTCGGCCCCATGATAGTGGCTGTAGACACCCATGGAAAAGATCTCTATCAGGAGGTGAGAAGGTCGGCACAAAAGCAGGAGATGGACTGAAGCGAGCCGCCCAGGAGGCCAGGTACCTGGTGGATCGTGGCTATCCCAGCGACTCTGCAGTTCGCTATGTTTCGGATCACCACCGCCTGTCGGAGGAGCAGAGGTTTGTTCTCCGGAGGGCTATCGTTTCTGCGGATACTGCGCTGCGCAGAATGACCAAGGCCCTGCGACTGCATAATCTATCCGGCAGGGTGGTGTTTGTGGACGGATACAACACCATCATCACCACACAGAGCCTTTTAGCCGGGTATCCGGTATATCTCTGCGACGACGGCTTTTTGCGGGATACGCGAGGATTTTTCAGAAACGACAAAGCATTGCAGGTTACCGTTAGCGCGTTCTGTGAGATTTTGGATCTGCTGGCAGACGCCAGGCCATCTCGCGTAGAGGTGCTTTTGGATCAGCAAATTAGCTGCAGTGGAGAACTGGCCAGAGAGGTACGTGGCCTGATGGCGAAGCGGGATTTGCCGGGAGATGCCAGGTGCGTAAGGGATGTCGACCATCAGCTCAAGGCCAGCGGCACTATAATTGCTACCAGTGACGGAAATGTGATCGATGTCGCATCGAGTGTGATAGATCTTCCTGGAGAAATTGCCAGAGGACGGTGCATACGCCCGTTATTGGTTTAATAGGATTGGATTGTCCTTGAAAAAAATTCAATCGTCATCTTTTTATGGTACAGTTAATTATTATACTATTAGGGTCGCAATAAACTTACGGAGTAATGGTGAGAAGCAATGATAAAAAGAGTTCTAGCAATAGTCGTTCTGGCAGTCTTGATCATGGGGGGATCGGGTCAGGCATCCCATCCCATGTTCTTTCCGCTATCTGAGCATACCATAGCCAAAGAGATCAGCGAAAACGGCGTGCCGCTTTACAGGACGTATACATTTACCTCCGATGACGAGCAGGTCGCCTCCTGGCTGCTCATCTGGCGGGACGCCAAGGTACACAGCGTGGAGTGGAGATGGTACTGGCCGGAGGGCAGGACGTATGCCCGGTCTTTCAGCACCATACCGCCCATCGACGGATTTACGGGAATGTGGGCCGCACCGGTCTGGAGCTGCCTTGATATCAAGGGAACCGACGTCGCTCGCCTGCCGGGAACATGGAAGGTGGACGTAATTGTGGACTACAGGAAAGTGCTCACGGAGTACTTCACCATCACCAGCCCAGAGGCCTGCTAAAGCCAGTAACAACTGATGGAAAATAGCCTTTGAAATCGGCTGATCTTAGCTGTGCTAATGATCTTTTTAATATGATCGCATACAGGAAAGAAAGATCGGCAGAAATGCGATCATATTAAATCCTGAAAATGCTCATTATCATTTGGTGGCAGAGAAAATGCAAATGGAGTTTAGCGGCAAAATGCTGACGCCTGATGTTCGTCGGCTTTTTGATATGAAAGAAGTGATCTTTGATCAAAGCTGGCTTGCCGGGGCAGAAGACTATGAACTCTATTACATGTATCGCGACCTTTTCTTAAGCCGTGCGGATAAAGAGAAGCTCCTGCAACAGGATCTACGTTATGATATCACTATTATTCCACCAAACATGCTCGGTCGTGAATACGTCAAGACGGCCGGCCATTACCACCCGATTGTGGCCGGTGGCAGCGTCACCTATCCTGAGCTTTATGAGGTAATAGAAGGTGAAGCACTTTACCTTTTGCAGAGCCAAGATCTAAGCGATGTAGTGGCAGTCTACGCCTGCGCGACCGACAAGGTCCTCGTGCCGCCGGGCTACGGTCACATCACCATAAACCGCTCCAATAAGACTCTGAAGATGGCCAACTACGTGGCCAGGAACTTCTCATCACTTTACGATCCATTCCGAGAGAAAGGGGGGGGAGCTTACTTTTTCACCAGGGATGGCTGGATAAAGAACATTCGATGCCCTGAGGCGGCAGAGCTGCGGCGGGTGCAAGCGCCCGACAGCTCAAGCCTTCGCAAACTCGGCTTGGCCAAGGGCCGAGAGATGTATCCGCTGCTAAGAGAGCCGGGTCTTCTGGATTACTTGACAAAGCCCGAGGAGCATCTGGAGCTCTTCGCGGGGATCATCTGAATGCATCGATTTAAAGCGCACATCGAGCTGCTGCGCCCACCCCTCGCGGCAATGGATCTGGCCATGCCTGCCGCCGCTGCCCTATTGGCCGTCTACGCCGTGCAGGGGGCCCTGCCGCCAATGCTTCCTTTTTTAATCGCCGCATTCGGAGCTTATTGTGCCATCACCAGCTCCTATGTCTACAATGACTGCTGCGACATCGATGTGGACAGCATCGCTATGCCTGATCGGCCCTTGCCCTCGGCCATGCTGAGCAAGCACGATGCACAGCTCTGGTCGCTATTTCTTTTTCTTGTGGCTGCGGCCATAGCCCTGTACCTCAACCCGGAGAGCTTTGTCATCCTTCTGGCCGCCACACTGCTCATCACCATCTACTCCGCCTGGGCCAAGAGAAATACGCCCTTCTCCTGGATCTTTGTGGGATTGTCCTTCGGCCTTGTGCCCCTGGGCGTCTGGCTATCCATGGAGCCGGCTGGGCTTTTTAAATCCGGGCCGGGCCTGCATCCTGCCGCCCTGATCCTGGCGGCCATGATCGTCATCACCGATTGGGGCTTTACCAACTGCGATGCCTCGCGAGATGTGGCCGGCGATAAAGAGAAAGGCATTCCCACCACTCCCGCTACCTGTGGAATTGCGGCCACCGCCAAGATGGTGGCTGGCTTTTGGATTGTGGGCGTCATCCTCTCCATAGCCCTGGGCCTTTCTGCAAATCTCGGCTGGCTCTACCTGGTCGCTGCGGCTGGCGCCGGGGGCTGGCTCTTGCTACAAAACCTGGACTTCGTGCGCCACCCGACTGCGGAGAGGGGCGAAGAGCTGTTCTACCAGTCGGCCAACTACCGCGCCGTGCTCTTTGCGGCCATAATAGCCGATGTGCTGCTGCGGGCAGGCTTGGCTACGGGGGGAGGACTGTGAATCTAACGGTTGGTTTCAAAAGAATGATTTTAATACTATTAAATAATAATAAACGTAGGTGGGTGCGTTAAGGAGTTTTTCGTCAAAGAAATACGCAAAATAAAAGCCAATTTGTCTGCCCTCAGAATCAAGGTTGACAAAATTATTACATATAAATCAGAGAATTTTTTAGAGTCTGAATGTGAAGGAACCGGAGTGGATAAAATATGAAAATATGTCTAAAGGCACTACTAGTAGCTTCTATCGTATTGATGGCTGTAATACCGGGAGTATCCGGCAGCGAGATTTCAGTCGCTGGCGGGGCATCCAGCAACTCTATCAGGAACGATGCAACTGAATACACCATTGCAGCCAACCTGTTGGCTAACAATACTCCTGCATGGAATAATAATGAGGAAGACAACCGTTTTGCCAATCAGGGATTTATCGCAACCGATGATCCTCTGATTATTCCCTCTGATTATCCGAATTATACTTCCTGGAATATGGAAGTATTTTCATTCCTGGATAATGGGACCTGTCCTGACACGATAAATCCCCTTCTATGCAGGCACGCACGGTTGAATAACATTAACGGGTTATTCGAAGTCGTTCCGGGAATTTACCAGGTCAGAGGATATGATATAACAACAATGAGCCTCATTAAGGGTAATACCGGCTGGATAGTCATTGATCCCATGAATTCGGTTGAGACTGCACGCGCTGCAATGGATCTGGTAAACAGGACATTAGGGCATTATCCGGTGAAGGCAGTAATTTATTCTCATCCTCATGTAGACCATTACCAGGGAGTGAAAGGAGTAATTACTGATGAGCAAGCTATTGCCGGCGATGTTGAGATCATCGCGCCTGAGGGGTTTATGGAGCATGCAGTCAGTGAGAACGTGTATGCCGGAACTGCAATGCAGCGGCGGGCTATGTACATGTACGGACTGCCCCTTCCCCGTGATGAGAAAGGTCTTGTCGATAACGGTCTCGGCAAGTATCCGGCAGTAGGGAGAGCATCTCTTATTGCACCCACGATTGATATTAACAGGACCGGTCAGACACTGACTATTGACGGGGCGAAAATGGAGTTCCAGTATAACACAAATACTGAAGCTCCGGTTGAGATAAACATCTGGTTCCCTGAGCTTAAGGCACTTTTTATGGCTGAAAACTGCGTAGGGACATTCCATAATATCCTGACCCTTCGCGGAGCACAGGTCCGAGACCCGCTTTCGTGGGCTAAATTCCTTGACGAAGCACGAAGATTGTACGGCGATAAGGCTGAGGTTGTTTTTACCGCCCATAACTGGCCAAGGTTCGGGAATGATAAGGTTATTGAACTGCTCGAAAACCAGCGTGACATGTACAAATATATCAATGACCAGACGCTGAACCTTATGAATAAAGGCTATACCATGGATGAGATCTCGAATATGATCGTTCTTCCCAAGTCCTTGCAGGAATACTGGTATACCCACGGGTTTTACGGCCAGATCTATATGGGTGTGAAAGCAACATACCAGAAATATCTTGGATTTTACGATGCAAATCCCATCAACCTGAAGCGTCTTCCTCCCGCGGAGTTTGCCCGGAATATCACCGAGTACATGGGAGGTGCAGATGCAGTCCTGCAGAAACTTGGCAAAGATTATGATGCCGGACAGTATGAACTGGTTGCGTCCATCGCTCATTATCTCGTCTTTGCAGATCCCACCAATATGAAGGCCAGGAATATGGAAGCTGCTGCTCTTGAACAGCTCGGATATCAGGCAGAATCAGGTCCTGCACGTAATGCCTACCTGGTTGGAGCTCAGGAGCTTCGCAGTACAAAACCGGTGCGAGGAAACACGATGATATCCGCAGATGTAATGTCCGGGATGTCTTCAAGTCAGCTCCTTGATTATCTCGCAGTCAGGCTCAATGGCACGAACGCGGATGGAGAAAATTTCAAGATGAACCTGATAATTAACGATACCGCCGACAAAGCACTAATTCAGGTGAAGAATAGTGTGCTTGATTTCTGGTTGAATGAATCCTCGATGCAAGCAAATGTTACCGTCTATATGCCCCGGAAGACTCTTGAACAACTGGCACTTGACCCGTCCGTTCCTCCGGCAGACATGATTACTGAAGGAGATCACTTCGTGTTTGAGCGGTTTATCGGGATGCTTGATGTGTTCGATCCAGGGTTTAATATTGTCCTTCCCTAAACCTTTTTTAATATAATAAGATTTCCTGCCGCCCTCAGGGGCAGGGCAGGGTCAAAAGAGATGCATTGCCGCTCTCCAGTGACATCCTCATATTCAGGTATCCAGAATAGGCTCCGCTCATTACATAGATGGGCACCGCGCTGGAGCCCTTTTGCACTCTCGCCCCCACTTTGGCCGTTCCCTCTACCTCAGAATGGATACTGTAGACAGAGTTGTTGTCGGTCTGGCTGACGGATGTATCTTTGATCAGTTCCACCAGATTGGAGTAGCTCTCTGAGTAGACCGATCCCACCTCGTAGTTCTTGGCGCATAGCGCGTTCTTAAGCTCGCTATTGGTTATCGGCGCAGCATATCTGGACGGCCTGTTCTGGTAGACACCCCATTCGTTCGACCAGATCTCATTGTAGCCGTCTTCAAAGCCGCCGTAGACCTCCGTATTAATCGTTCGGGACACGGTGCCGGTGCCTCTTGTTCCTATGACCAGCTTCTGTCCATTAAAACCGGCTTCCGACTGGTAGATGCGCATTTCGTCCGTGGTTCCCTGGCTGTAGATCCAGGAATGCTCTGTGAGGTTTTGAGGCACTTTTTTTGCCGTAACTACAGGAAAGCTCGTGCTGGTAATAACAAATATAATCAACAATCCGAGCATCAACGATCCGGTCCACCATCTCATCTGAACACCTTAACCTCGATGGCATCATAGCCCGGCATTGAATATAAATGTGATCCTTATTTGCCCTTATTGCGTCCTCTCTGCTTGATATCTCTCAGGCGGGCATCTAGTGATGCCTGCAGATCCAAAGAGAGGCCTGCCCCGAAATGATCCAGGCGGGCGGCGATGGCCAGCTTTGCCGCCAGGGTCCGAGCCACACGTCCCCGCAGTTTTTTGGCAGATCCTATCACCGCAGGATGGCGGAAGATGATGCCGTGCTTGGGAGAAGGTGCATTGCCCTTGAGATGCTTGAAGAGTGACTTTTCTGCGCCCATGACCTGCACTCGACTGGAGGGCATCTTCGCTAGACGGGAGAGGCCGCCCGCCCGGGAGATGAGCCTTGCCGCCAGGACTGGGCCCGCCAGGGAGGAGAGATTGGGGGCCAGAGACTGCACAGTGGCGGATACGTCCATTTCCGTGGCCTTGCGGGACTCTCGCAGACCCAGGATCGCCTTTGCCAGGAGCCCCATATTTTCGTCTTCTTTTAGCCCTTCCGCCAGATCCTTTCCATGGACGATCTTCTGGCTGTGCAGGCGGGACCACTCGTAAAGCCTCTCGTCCAGCAGATTGATCGCCTGAGAAAAATTATCCAGGGCTTCCATGGCCTGGAGCAGATCCTGCTCAACCGTGCTTCCTGTCAGGATGCTCCGTCGCACCAGGCCTAAGGCCGCTTCTCGCAGCAGCCTGTTATATTCTGCGTCGTCTGCTGCAAAGCCGCAGGCCTTGGCCAGGGCGCGCAGGTCGGGCTGGGAAAGAGGATAGGTACCTGCGGGCTCCTGCTGGAGCTTTAATATCCCATCCGACTCTTCTCTGTCAAGCATGGATCCGGTCAGCAAATATCCGGTCTGCAGGTCAACTCTTCCAAACCAGGTTAGGATCTCCATTTGCTTATACTCCTGCCCCGTCTGGAATAGATTACTTTCGCCCCGCACAGATTTAGTTTAAATACTTCCGGACCCAAGTTGCAGTTACCTCTCAACAAAAAAATTAGGGGGCTGAATTGTCTATGAAAGAACTGGTTGACCAGATAAAAGCTCGTCTCAGGGATCAGAAGATCGAGGTCTCTGATGAGGATATAGAGTCTCGCCTAAAGAAGCTCATTGTGGATTTTCGCGTGCCTGAAAGCGAGGCGAGAAGGTCGGTTTTGAATTACTTCTTCAAAGAGCACGGCATAGTGCCTCAGGTTAGGTCCGGCTCGGAGATGGTCAAGATCGCCGAGATCAAGGAGGCAGGCAAATGGGTGGATTTGGAGGTCAAGGTTTTAGATCTCTGGGAGCCGGCAGCCGAGACCATCTCTCAGACTGGACTTGTGGGCGACATAACCGGGTCAATGAAGTTTGTGAAATGGACCAAGTCCGATCTGCCCAACCTGGAGCTTGGCCGAAGCTATATCTTAAAAAACTTGGTCACGGATGAGTTTCAGGGCAGGTTTTCCGTAAAATTGAATCGCACCAGCCAGATCGAGCCGTTAGATGTCGATGTGGAGGCAAAGCCCGCCAGCAAAGCCGCGCAGCAAGTAACGGTGGCGGAAATCAATGAACCGGGACTATGGGTTGATCTGAAGGTCAAAGTGGCACAGCTCTGGGAGACGAATAGCGATGCCATCTCTCAGTCGGGACTGGTGGGAGATGAGACCGGCGCCATAAAATTTGTAAAGTGGGCTAAGGCCGATTTGCCGGACCTGGTGGATGGCAAAAGCTACCTTCTTAAAAACCTGGTAACAGACGAGTTTCAGGGCAGGTTTTCCGTAAAACTGAATCGCACCAGCCAGATTGAGCCGTTAGATGTCGATGTGGAGATTGGCCCCATCTCCGCGGAGTTCTCAGGCGCCCTGGTGGATGTGCAGAAGGGCTCCGGGCTAATCAAGCGCTGCCCGGTTTGCAAGCGCTCTTTAGCTAAGGGTGTCTGCAGTGAACATGGAAAGGTGGATGGCACCTATGATCTGCGCATTAAGGCAGTGCTGGACGACGGCCGCCGGGTGCAGGATATGCTCGTCAACCGGGAGATCACAGAGAGGCTGCTAAATCTTACATTAGAAGAGGCAAAACAGATGGCCATGGAGGCGCTCGATCATGAGGTCGTGCACTCACTAATTGAGAGCAAGATGATGGGAAGATACTATTCCATAACCGGGCCTAGGATTGATCGGTATCTTCTGGTAGAAAGCATTAATGAAATCCCGCCGGTATCGACTGCGAACGTGGACGAGCTAATAGCCGCAACGGAGGTGGCATAAAAATGGCAGGATTTTCACGAGAAGTGGCAAAAAGGATCTTCGCCGAGGAGCTGAAGAGTTCTAACTACTCCTTCCGCGACGGCGAGGATCAGCACCAGTATGCACCTTCGTATCTTCTCACCCCTACGGGAGCTAAATGCAATCGCGTTTTCATGGTCGGAACCCTCACAGAGAAGGATGACATCGGCAGCGACACGGAGTACTGGCGGGGAAGAGTGGTAGATCCCACGGGCAGCATACTGATCTATGCCGGTCAATACCAGCCGGAAGCGGCTCAAATACTCGCCTGCATGGAGGCGCCCTCTTTTGTAGCTGTGGTTGGCAAGCCCAATCTCTACCAGACCGATGATGGAAACATCATCATATCTCTGCGTGCTGAATCCATTCAGCGGGTGGACGAAAATACGAGAAACCGGTGGATAGTAGACACAGCCAGCCGGACATTGGAGAGGCTGGTGGCGCTCAAGAATGCCAGGCCGATCCCGGTATCCAGTGATTTCGCCACTGCAGACAATGTGCCTGCTTCCTCTTCCTCGTCCACTCCGGCGCAGGATACCGATAGAGCCTTGCAGCATTACCACACCGACATCGAGCACTTCCGGCAGATGGTACTTCGCGCGCTCTCCTCCTTGAAGGAAGAGCTGGTCAAGAGCGACATACCTTCGGAAAGGACAACCGCGAAGAGTGCGATTGCCGAGAGTGGGGGCAGGCCTGCTGCGCCGGCAGAGCCGGTAGTGATGCCCTCTTCCCGAAAAAGCAAGCCTAAGAAGAGTGAGTCCCTAAATGCCTGGCCGGAAGCGGAGGATGAGGACGAGGTAGAGACCATCAACTTTGGCAAGAAGAGCTGAAAAGTTTTATATAATGTACTGAAGCTGTATAGCATGGGTGAATCAATATGGTAATTGGAGTAACGATGGTAAAGGTGGTGCCGGGACAGGAAAAGACCGTCTATAATGCCTTACAGGAGATAGATGGCATTAAGGATGTCTACCATGTCTTCGGCGAATTCGACTTCGTAGTCATCATCGAGGTTGAAGGCTTGAGTATGTTGAATAAGCTAGTGGACGTCAACCGTGAAATAGATAACGTAACCGCCACCCAGACCGTAGTCGGGGCTGAACTTTAGCCCTTTTTCCCCTTTTTATGGAAATTGCCGAGGAGCTGGCCAAGCAGCAAAAGGCCATCTCTGTAGCTGAATTTTTTGAGAAAAATCGTCAGATCCTGGGATTCGACTCCGCTCCGCGGGCGCTCATCACCTGTGTGAAGGAGGCTGTTGACAATTCTCTGGATGCCTGCGAAGATGCCGGGATACTGCCGGATATTTTTGTGCAGATAAAGAAGTGCGGCGAATACTATCAGGTTATTGTTGAGGATAACGGGCCGGGCATTGTGCAAGAGGAGATCCCGCGCGTCTTTGCCAAACTGCTCTATGGATCGCGTTTTCATACGCTGCGCCAAAGCCGCGGCCAGCAGGGCATAGGCATATCCGCGGCGGTGCTTTATTCCCAGCTCACCAGCGGCAGGCCTACTAAAGTCATCTCCAAGATCGCCCCGGACAGACCCGCCCGTTACTGCGAGCTTCTCATAAATACAGCCAAAAACGAGCCCGAGATTCTAAAATCCGAGGATATGGACTGGGAACGCCCCAGGGGCACGCGCGTGGAGCTGGAGATGGAGGGCACCTATGTGAGGAGCCGCCGCCAGTCGGTCTATGGCTCGCTGAAGAGCACAGCCATTGTTAATCCCCATGCGCGCCTGACTCTGGTGGAGCCGGAGGGCAACGTGGAGGTCTTCGAGAGGGCCACGGAGAGCCTGCCCAAAAAAGCCTATGCTATTTCCCCTCATCCGGACGGAATCGAGCTTGGCGAGCTGATCAAGCTTTTGCGCTACACCGACAAAAAGAAGCTGCGCGTCTTTTTAAAAGAGACCTTCTCTTCCATCGGCGCCATTTCGGCTCAAGAACTATGCAGCCGGGCGGGCCTGGATCCGGAGGAGGCCCCCACCAATCTGGACCATGAGGCAGCATCTCGCCTGCACTGCGCCTTCAAACAGATCAAGGTCAAATCGCCCCCCGTGGACTGTCTGTCTCCGATAGGCGAGGAACTGATCAAGGCAGGTCTCGAGAAGGAGTATCGGCTGGACTATATCGCCACAACGGTTCGGCCTGTATCCGTCTATTCGGGCAATCCCTTTCTGGTCGAGGTGGGACTGGGATATGGTGGCGAGCTGGAGAAGGAGAGCCGAATTGAACTGCTCAGATTTGCCAATCGCGTTCCACTCGTCTATCAGCAGGGTGCCTGCGCCGTAACTCACGCTGTTGAGAGCGTCTCCTGGAAGAACTATTCTCTGGGCCAGCCTACGGGAAGCGGCGTGCCGGTCGGCCCGGTGGTGCTGCTGGTTCATCTCGCTTCCACCAATATTCCCTTCACCTCGGAGAGCAAAGATGCCGTGGCCGATATGCCGGAGATCTTGACCGAGATCGATCTGGGGCTGAAAGAGGTAGCAAGAAAGCTGCGCCACTACCTGAGCCGCCAGAGCCTTCTCTCGGAAAGAAGGGAGAAGGAAGAGATCATAAGAAAGATCCTGCCGCGCATTGCTCAGAAGCTCTCCGATGTCCTGGAAAAGGAGCTGCCTGATATCGGACCGGTAGTCGCCAAGATCATGGGCAATCTTCTCGTCTTCCGGAAAGTGGAGAGGAATAACGGACAGCTAAGTGTCAAAATCCAGGTGGAAAATCACAGCGAACAGATGCGGTCCTTTAAGCTACATGAGGTGCTGGCTGCACAGGCCGACTCCGTCTCGCCTGCTGCCAAAATCATTCCCATGGGAGACGGCTACGACTACCACTGGAAGCTCTCCATTGCTCCGGGCCAGAGCACCACCCTCAGCTACAGCATCACGGCGGAAGGCTTAGCCTTAAAAGAGCCGGTGATTGAGGGACTGGATGCGGAAATTGTCACAGGGGCCAGGGTGATCTAGCCAATGGAAAAATCAGACGAGAAAAATGAATTTGAAAGAAAGCTAAATATAAAAAAAGCGGAAAAATCAAAAATCGCCCAGGAGAATCTGCTCCACCTCGCTGACACTCTTTACAACCAGTTCCAGCAGGGCATAGTGCCCCATAT
>JALNZQ010000048.1 GCA_023229165.1 Methanothrix sp. | reverse complement strand
GCTGCAACTCGCCCTCATGAAGCTGGAATCCGTAGTAATCGCGTTTCAACAGAACGCGGTGAATACGTCCCTGCTCCTTGCACACACCGCCCGTCAAACCACCCGAGTAGGGTCTGAATGAGAGCGCCTCCTACGGAAGCGTTCGAATTTGGGCTTTGCAAGGGGGGTTAAGTCGTAACAAGGTAGCCGTAGGGGAATCTGCGGCTGGATCACCTCCTAAAGTTATGGGTATGCAAAAGCATACCTCCCCGTGCCAGTCGGTCTCCCAGGTGAAAGCCTGGGGGAGCCACGACTTCTGGTCGTGGCAAGCTGAAAATGTCGACCGAGACCAAAAAGCGAACCAATTAGCCAGCTATTCTGATTATTAGCTGGGGTTAGAACCCGGGCTTGTAGCTCAGCTGGTAGAGCGCCGCCTTTGCAAGGCGGAGGCCCTGGGTCCGAATCCCAGCAAGTCCAATTACAATGCACACATTGAGGAGGACTCGATGTGGAAGGGTGGAGGTCCGTTCTTGACGGAGCGGTCCTGTGATACCGTGCACAAGCTTTGCGACCAGACGCTCACTGAGTTTAGTGGGGCATAAGCTGCTTATGCCAGCCAGGGGATGGCTCGGCTCAAGTGCTGACGAAGGACGTGCCAAGCTGCGATAAGCCTCGGCGAGGCGCATGGAGCCATTGAACCGAGGATGTCCTAATGGGAAATCCTAGTCTTCGGACTGATCCGTAAGGATCGGGAACGTCCCGGATTGAAACATCTTAGTAGGGACAGGAAGAGAAATCAAACGAGATTCCGTTATTAACGGCGAGTGAAAGCGGAACAGCCTAAACCGAATCCCGCAAGGGAGATGTGGTGTTATAAGCCGGTCCAAACGTTTTGGCAGAGAAGTCGAAGTGGCCTGGAATGGCCTGCCATAGAGTGTGAGAGCCACGTAGTCGTAATTTGTCAAGACCGGGGCCGTGTCTTGAGTACCGTGCGTCGGAAATCGCGCGGGAAATTGGGGGTCACCAACCTCCAAGGCTAAATACATCTTGAGACCGATAGCGTAGTAGTAGTGTGAACGAAAGCTGAAAAGTACCCCAAATAGGGAGGTGCAAAGAGCCTGAAATTGGCTGGCGATAGTGCGTTAGGGCGCGCAAGGATCTTCTCCTTGAAGGAAACGGCTGCAAGGCCGCAGTACGAGAGGAGTTGCCGGCGTTCTAACATGCGTTTTGAAGAACGAACCAGGGAGTGCATATTGGCGGCGAGGCTAATTCTTTAACAGAGGAAGCCGTAGCGAAAGCGACAAGCGCGCATGAAAAGAGGCGCGACGTATACAAGTGCGTGCAGTCGCCCGTATGCGACCCGAAGCCGGGCGATCTAGGCGCTGGTAGGTCGAAGCGTGGCGAAAGCTGCGTGGAGGATCGTTAGAGATGTTGATATGCAAATCGCTCTCGTGACCTGCGTCTAGGGGTGAAAGTCCAATCGAGGTCGGAAATAGCTGGTTCCTCCCGAAACATATCGCAGTATGACCTGGTCTGAGATAGTCGGCGGAGTAGAGCACTGATTGGGGAAGCCGGACCCGAAAGGGTCTGTTCTCTTGTCAAACTCCAAAACCGCCGTCGTCGTAGAAGACCGGCAGTCCGGGCTGGGGGGTAAGCTTCTAGTCCGTGAGGGAGACAACCCTGACCGTGGTTAAGGTCCCCAAGTATCGGCCAAGTGTCAACACTTAAGGGTGTCCTGGGTCATAAACAACTGGGAGGTTAGCTTAGAAGCAGCTATCCTTTAAAGAGTGCGTAACAGCTCACCAGTCGAGATCCAGGGCCCCGAAAATTGACGGGGCTAAGCCGATTACCGATACCACGGAGCACCGCAAGGTGATCTAGTAGGGAGGCGCTCTGCGTGGGCAGAAGCATCTCTGTAAAGAGGTGTGGACCGCGTAGAGACGAAAATCCTGGTAGCAGTAGCAGCAAAGTCGGGTGAGAATCCCGATCGCCGTATGGGCCAGGGTTCCTCGGCAATGTTCGTCAGCCGAGGGTCAGTCGGTCCTAAGACGTACCTTAATCGGAGTACGCCAAATGGGAAACAGGTTAATATTCCTGTACCTTTCAACGATAAAACTGACGCTTCCGGATATGTCAAGCGTCCGCGCCAGGACGTTCAAGCGTGTAATTCTGCGGAGAGCCGTAATGGCGAGAAACAGATGAAAGCGTGATAACGTAAGTTGGCAAATTCCAGGAGTCCGTGAAAAGGGAGTTGAAAGTCCGTACCGAGAACCAACACAGGTGCCCCAAGCTGAGAAGGCTAAGGCGTGTCGGCATATGCTAGCTAAGGGAATTCGGCAAAATAGCCACGTAACTTCGGGATAAGTGGTGCCTGCTTTGCAAGAAGCAGGTCGCAGCGACGAGGGGACTCTAACTGTCTAATAACAACATAGGTGATTGCGAATCCGTAAGGACTAGTACAATCACTGAATCCTGCCCAGTGCAGGTACCTGAAAACCCGGTTCAACGGGAAGAAGGGCCTGTCAACGGCGGGGGTAACTATGACCCTCTTAAGGTAGCGTAGTACCTTGCCGCTTAATTGGCGGCTTGCATGAATGGATCAATGAGAGTCCCACTGTCCCTAGCTGGTACCCGGTGAACCTTACGTTCCAGTGCAGAGTCTGGAGACCCCTAATGGGAAGTGAAGACCCCGTGGAGCTTTACTGCAGCCTGCCGTTGGGTTGTGGTTCTGATTGTAGAGCATAGGTAGGAGACGTCGAAACTCGGGCGCCAGTTCGAGTGGAGTCGCCCTTGGAATACTACCCTTTCGGAGCTACCGCCCTAACTCTGAGAAGAGGACCTCGGTAGGTGGGCAGTTTGGGTGGGGCGCCACGCCCTTGAAAAGATATCAAGGGCGCCCTAAGGTTGACTCAGTTGGGTCGGAAACCCAACGAAGAGTGTAAAGGCATAAGTCAGCCTGATGTTACCTTGCATAGCAAGAGGTGATAAGACGAAAGTCAGGCTTAGCGAACCTCTCAGCTCTCTTGGTGAGAGCGTTAGATGACAGAAAAGCTACCCCGGGGATAACAGAGTCGTCACCGGCAAGAGCACATATCGACCCGGTGGCTTGCTACCTCGATGTCGGTTCTTTCCATCCTGGCCGTGCAGCAGCGGCCAAGGGTGAGGTTGTTCGCCTATTAAAGGAGATCGTGAGCTGGGTTTAGACCGTCGTGAGACAGGTCGGTTACTATCTGTTAGGGGTGTATTGCGGTCTGAGGGGAAGTTAGCTTTAGTACGAGAGGAACAAGCGAACGGCACCTCTGGTCTATCGGCTGTCTGGCAAGGCATGCCGAGCAGCTACGTGCTCGCGGATAAGGGCTGAAAGCATCTAAGCCCGAAACCGCTCCTGAAAAGAGACCGCTTAGAGTACTCGTAGAAGACGAGTTTGATAGAGCTGGTGTGTAAGCACCAAGGCAACGAGGTGTTCAGCTCGCAGCAACTAATAACTCCGCAGCGCTCCACTAAACTCGGGCGAAATCTGGTCGCAAAGCTACTATTGTGCATAATTCCACGGTAAGCTTCTAAATTGGTAGAGGCATTACTACCGGTTCGAATCCGGACCATGGATTCGAGCATGGCGGCCAGAGCGACAGGGAAACTCCTGAACCCATTCCGAACTCAGAAGATAAGCCTGCCCACGTTCTGTACTGTACTCAGATGCGCGAGCTCTCGGGAACTACAGATCGCTGCCGTGCTCACCTAACATCTCTTTTGATTTCTGCTAACTTAGATTTTTCTCTCGAAAATTACAGGATTACTTTTCATCTTCAATACCCGTTGCCGCATGCTTGTGCACTCTTGCGCCGCCCCCAGCCGCAGCCGGGCCCCCACGCACGAGCGCGCGCCCCCCTTGTACCGGCAGGTTGAATGTCAAAAGCCTTTTGGAATTGATCTTTAAAAATAAGTAACTATGACACTGAAAGATCCTGCAGATATTTGCTGGCGCTGATACTTCTCAGCCTCTGCATTGTTCCATCCCTTGCAGAGGCTTCGGATGATTATTGGGCTCCGTGGGCAACATCAACCATGACCGATTCTGCGACGATCAATTAGCGTGGTGAGGAAAATGGATCTGGCTCGATAGACTATGCTACATCAAGTTACTTCGATACGCATCATAGTTATGAAAAAACGATAGGCTGCGACATACCAGCATGTCTGGATCAGCGGCCTTGAATCTTATCGTTATGATGCTATCGAAAAGGAGCCGGATATACAATTTATACTCATTGGTGGGGACTACAATGGGTATGATAGCAACTCACTCTGGAATCAATTTTTTCAAGTAGCCGGTGGGATGCTCTCGAAATCTGCCATCTTTCCCACCATCGGAAACCATGAGTACCATAATTCCTGTGGTGGAGACAATCCGCCAACTGCTGCCAATAATTACCATTGGGCGTTTGGGATGCCACTGAAATCGATGAATCCGGATCGACTCAATTATGGTGGACCGTCAAATGATAAGGTATTTAAATTTGAAATGATTAACAATTAGGATGCTTGCAGGAGCAATTTAGAGTTCTCTGCAAAGGAGCGAGTCATATGAAATGGATACTTTTTGTGTCGCTGATATGTTGTCTGGCCTGGATTAATGCCGTATCTGGTGTTGGGGAGGCCGCGAATGATACCAGCACGGCAGACGCAATGAAAGCTACTGCGAATGAGGCAACTACCTATATCTTCCTCCAGGAAGGGGCCGGAGGCAGTTTTATAAAGAATGAGTCGGGCAACTACACGTTGACCATAACTGGGGTGGTGCCGTATACCGTTTTCTTCTCAGATCGTCCTGCGCGCGATGCTGGATTCATAGGAATGGATCAGTTCCTCAACGGATTCGGCTTTGATCTGAATAGCCCACCAAATGCCTTGGTAATGATCGAGGAAGGCAGTGAAGATAGTGACGCGATTGTTGTGGAGCTAACGTCGCCCCAGTATAATACGACTGACGGCACCCTGATATATACTGCAAAGATCCTCGATGATTATATATTCCAATCTGAATGGGCAAGGGATCTGATCTCGAAGGCTGATAAAGCGATTCCAGAGTCTTTTGGTCATGTTGCTATTGTAATTGATAACAAGGCTAAGCTCTCCTGTGCCGATTCAACTGTATCTTGCCAAAAGGTTGATAACTCCATATGTGGCTACATCGATACAGGCTGCTGCTGGAGTTGGCATCACGTTCACTGTCAGCCATGCCACGACGCTGAGACTTACGATTCAGAATGCAAGGCGAAATACGGCAGTGATTGTGGGTACTATGGTACGAGTGGTTGCTTTGATTAGGATGACAATGCCGAGTGCAGGGCTCTGGCGAGCACCCCTTCTCCATGATTATAGCCGCGGTCGCTAATTGCCAAAGCTGTGCGGGCATTCTGCTCGACCATGAGAATGGTGACACCCTGCTCATTTATTTTATTCAATCTCGTCAAACTCGTACCTCTCCCACTCTCTCTCTCCTATGAGTACCTCGAACTCCGGAGGTGTGAGTATTGGAATTTTGTATTTAGCGGCATCGTCTAAGGCCACCCTGGGGCAAGCCGTGGACACCGCTGCCTCAGCACCCAGGTTGAGCAGCCGGTCCGGCTCGATGTTGTCCAAATAAACCAGCAACATCTGCCGTCCTCTGAACTCTCCTAAGGCCTTCAGACGCTCTGCAAGGGCCATTCTCCTCTGTCCGGGCTTCTTGGATACCAGGATGGCGAAGCGCTTCGCATCTCTGGCCCTAGTGATGGCCCCAAAGCGCCTTCTTAGCATGGGATCAGTATCGATCTCCGATACCTCGCCGGTAACCGGATCTGCAATCATCACTCTCTTTCCTGTGGCCAGAGCGATTCCGAGGGGATGAAACTGTCCTGTGCCGATGAATAGATACTCCTCCACGTCCAGGGCCCGGGCAGTGCAGTAGCAGCAGCCCAGGACCTGTCCGGGATACTTGACCCGATCTCCGGCGGGCCCGACAACGCCCTGGATGCCATGTGCCTTGAGGGCCTCTAGCGCCTGGTCGAGCTTGTGTACATGCTGGATCGTGGTAGTAACGCCTACTCTCTTGGCCTTGAGGACAATGGCAGCCTTCTCCACCACGTCTCTCAAGTCTTCTATCATCCTGGCCTCCAGAAAGATGACATTGTCAGGCCCATCTCCTATCGGTGCATGGCCCAGATGGAGCATCAGGTCTACCTCCTGGCAAAGCTGCATGTCCACGTCGCAGGCCCCAAAGCAGGGATCTCCGGAGATGATGACCTTGGCTCCCGTCTTCTCCTCAATGCGTCGAGCCAGGGCGGGCGTAGCCCTCTTCAGCCCCTCCGGGGCCTGTAGGCCCACAAGGCGTGCTCCGCTCTTCTGGATCAGATCTATCGCTTTATCCAGGTCAAGGTCGTAACCGGAGAAGCCGGAGTTAGAACCATCGGTCGAGTGTGCTCTGGCCACGCGTGTAAACCTCCTCCAGTCTTCCTGCTGTCTTTTCCACTCTCTCCTGATCAAAGTCCCTCTCTTCAACCAGGAAGGAGACTATCTCATCTACGCGGGGCTTCTTCATCCTGATTTCATAATCATCCGTAACATCGGGATGAAGGAAGAATTCCCGGATCTGTGCGAAGCTCTCGATCTTCTCCTCCTGATCGGCCAGGATGGACTCCAGATCTCCTTTTTCCCTGATCAGCTTTAATGCCGTCTTTGGGCCGACCCGGGACAGGCCGCTGTTGTAGTCGGTGCCGCACATGATGCCGATCTCCACAAGCTGCTTTCGGCTGATGCCCAGGCGTGCCAGCCCTTCCTCTAAATCGATAATCTCCGGCTCTACATCCACGTAAATGTTCTTCTTGGGAAGCTTCCGCTTGCCGGTGATGGCCAGGTTCCTCACCACCCGGGGGGCCCCGAAGAGGAGCGAATCGTAGTCCTGGCTGCCCACAAGTTCGACGTCGCCCCTCGCTGCCATACTGGCAGCCTGCGCTTCGCCTTCAGATGGGGCCTGAATGACGGGAAGCCCCATGGCTAAAATAAGCCTTCTTCCGTCCTCCAGGATCTCGGAGTTGATGCGGGAGGCCGCCTGAGCATACTTGAATCCATCCTGGCCTGCAGCCTTTGCCTCTTCCCAGGCGGCTGCCGCCTTTTCCCTTATCTGGGACCTTTGCGCTAGCGTTTCTGCCTTAAAGGAAGGCGGCTCTCCGTCGAAGATAAAGGCCACCTTGACACCGGCTTCAATAAGATTGGTAGTGCGGTACAATAAACCGGATAAATGCGAGGTCACCCTTCCCTGACTGTCCATGAGCGGCGTGCCGTCCTTTTGCCGGATTATGCTCAGGAACTGGTAGAGGGTGTTGAATGCGTCGATCGCCACCCATCTTCCGGAGAGATCCTTTATCTCGATCTTCTTTCTATGCAGCAGGTCTCCCAAATCAACGCCCATGGTCCATCCCATGTTGCTCCTCTATGATAAATCCTCCATTCTTGCCTGATAATATCTTTAAATACGAGTTGGTAAGGATGTTAATTGGATGTGCGAGTCCATGATCGAGATTACCGAAGCGGCGGCCAATATGATTAAGCGCAGCCAGGTTGAGGGCAAGGTCATCAAGATGTTCCTGGCGGCAATTGATGCCACCGGCGCGACCTATGGTCTGGCCCTGGGAGATGCGGAAGAGGGTGACAAAGTCTTTGAGAGCCGGGGCGTGAAGGTCTACATGAGTCCATCAGATACTGAACTGCTCCGCGAGACCATAATCGATTATGTGGATGATGATCGAGGAACCGGTTTTATCATTCGGGGCCCTGAAGATGAAGTCTCAAGTTGTGGTTCCTGCGGCAACGCCGATAGCTGCGAGCATGATCACAGCAGTTGCGACCACGACCACAACGACTGCGGTTGCAGCTAGCTGAATCGATTTTTTTTTAATCAATTATTTTTTTTTTCCTGCCTGCTAATCGTAACCCTTAAATATGATACGTGTTAGCATGGAGCATGTTAGCATTTATGGGATGATACGATTTGAGTGAGATTGGCAAGAGAGTTCGAATTGAAAGGATAATGGACAGAGACAGCGGGAACACAGTTATAATTCCACTGGACCACGGCATATCCGTCGGCCCCATTAAGGGATTGGTAGATCTGCCGGAAATGGTAAACAAGGTGGCCAAGGGTGGGGCCAATGCCGTTCTCCAGCAGAAGGGAATGGTCCGGCATGGACATCGCGGCTACGGTAGAGATGTCGGCCTGATTGTGCACATGAGCGCCTCGACCTCTCTTGGCCCCGATCCAAACAATAAGGTGCAGGTCTGTCTGGTAGAGGAGTGCCTGAAGATGGGAGCAGATGCAGTATCCGTTCACATCAACGTCGGCTCCGAGACAGAGTCCGATCAGCTCAGCATACTGGGCTGTGTCAGCGAGCGCTGTGACTTCTGGGGCATGCCGCTCATAGCGATGATGTACCCGCGCGGCAAAGCTATCTTAAATCCCAATGATGTGGAGGTCGTCTCTCATGCCGCCCGGGCCGGAGCGGAGCTTGGCGCTGACATCATTAAGACCAACTACACTGGAGATATCGATTCCTTCCGGCGGGTGGTGGAGGGCTGTCCCGTTCCCGTGGTCATCGCCGGCGGGCCCAAGACCGAGACGGATATGGAGTTCCTGCAAATGATTGAAGGCGCCCTGCAGGCGGGCGCGCGTGGTGTGGCCATCGGCAGGAATGTCTTCCAGCATCAGGACCCTGTAAAGATGACCATGGCCATAGCTGCCATCGTCAACAAGGGCAAGACGGCGGAAGAGGCGATTAAGATACTGGGTTGATGCGAAGCCTCAAGAGCCTCTGGGAGATCGGAGAGGAATTTACCATTTTTCGCCATCCTCCCCATCTTTTTTGATCATTTCCATTCTCTT
The DNA here is from genome assembly GCA_023229165.1 of Methanothrix sp. Taxonomy (GTDB): domain Archaea; phylum Halobacteriota; class Methanosarcinia; order Methanotrichales; family Methanotrichaceae; genus Methanothrix. The sequence goes on along the minus strand of JALNZQ010000048.1, from coordinate 5,743 downwards.
CCAAAGATCGCAGTCAGGATACAGGGACACCGCGAATTTACAGCAAATAGGGCACGCTACCGATGTATTGGAGACCTCAATCTTTATTTCTGCCGAACCTTTGTTGAAAAAAACAAAAAAATAAAAAAACTTAAAGGCACTGAATCTGAGAATATCAAAATAATTCCATTGGTCATCAAGCTTTTAAAATATATTGAAGATCAGCGATCAGTATGCAAGTCGGATATTCATCATGAATCCTAAATAGAAAATTTAGGTTACGCTTCCGCCTCACCCATCAGCCTGTCCACCAGCCGCTCCGGCTCAAACTTCACCAGGTCTGGACAGGTCTGGCCTATGCCCAGGAAGAGCACGGGTTTGCCTGTGATGTAGGCTATGGATATGGCGGAGCCGCCCTTGGCGTCGGCGTCGGTCTTTGTAAGAATGGTGGCGTCGATGGGCACCGACTCATTGAAGAGGCGTGCCCGCTCCACGGCAGCGTTTCCAGTTATTGCTTCATCTACGAAGATTAGCAGATCGAGCTTGGTCACGCGCACGATTTTTCTCATCTGATCCATGAGATTGAAGTTGGTATGCCGCCTTCTCGCCGTATCCGCCAGCACGATATCCTTGTTGTGTGCCTTGGCATACTCCACGGCGTCAAAGATCACAGCCTCCGGATCGCCGCCCGTCTTATGCTTGACGACCTTGAGGTCCAGGCTGACTCCTGCCTTGAGGGCGCAGTGGCAAAAAATGTTTCGATGGATTTCGCCATCTGAAATTTGCCACACCAAAAGATATATCCATATGCACCAAATTAATATCATTTACTGATGTCAGATCTTGATCTAACCCAGAATGAGGCAGATTTGCTCATTGCTATGCCAAAACATAGGGCCAATGAGGATGAGTTCCATTTTCCAGGAGTAGGTGGTTCTATCGTTGTCCCTCTAATTTCTGAAGATCAGAGGGAATCTTTTTGGCTTGATATAAGTCGAGGAAGGATCAATCGCGTTAAGGCAACATATCAGAATCGGGCAAAGGTCATTGTAGTTCTAATGCGTCTGGACCTGAACGGTCCGCCTCATCGTAATCCTGATGGTCAGGAAGTACCCTGTCCCCATCTTCACAAATATCGGGAAGGATATGGAGACCGTTTTGCTGAGCCATTGCAATCGGATAAATTTGCAAATGTCGCGGATCTTTGGCAGACGCTCCAAGACTTTATGAAATGCTGCAATGTGACTCGCCCACCTGATATTCAGAAGGGGGTTGATTATTACGACCACTGAAGTCCAGCAATTAATGGATGATTATACATCCTGGCTCAGAGCCAAGATAACCCTTCGTAGAGTTGATGATTGGTTCGAGATTACTACACCATATCTTGATAGGCATAACGATTATCTTCAGATCTATGCCAGGAGACAAAACGGCAGCTATATTATGACAGATGACGGATATATTCTGCAGGATCTCATGCAGTCGGGATGTGATCTTGACACTCCAAAGAGGTCGCAGCTGCTCAATATGACTCTAAATGGCTTTGGTGTCAAGCTCGTTGAAGGCGGAATGCTTCAGGTCATAGCCTCTCCTGAGAATTTTCCTCTGAAGAAGCATAACCTAATTCAGGCTATGCTGGCTGTAAACGACCTATTCTATCTGGCCAAGCCCAATGTTATCAGCCTATTCCTGGAAGATTTCGTGGCATGGTTGGAACAAAATTATATTCGTTATATTCCAAATGTAAAATTTGCGGGGAAAAGCGGTTATGATCATCTCTTTGACGCAGTGATTCCCAAATCTCGCCAGGCACCGGAAAGAATTCTTCAGGCAATCAATCGTCCAGATAAAAATGAAGCACAAGCTCTAGCCTTCTCCTGGATGGATACAAGAGAAGTACGAAAGCCCGATTCAAAAGCGTATGCCTTTCTTAATGATTCGGAAAGAGCAGTCTCACCATCAGTGATCGAAGCGCTTCGAAGCTACGAGATTGTGCCCGTAGTTTGGAGCAATCGTGATCCGGTCTTGCCAGAATTAATGGCTTAGATGATTGCGTGAAGATCGCTTCCCTCATGCACGTCCAGGGAGACGGTGGGAACCAAAAAGGAGGTGTGCTCCGTCTTTCCAGCCCAGACAAGCTGGGGATCGAGATGCGGAGGATCGCAGTAGTAGCTGCGGCTGTCCTTCTCCAGATCGGTCTAGAACGTGACCAGGAGGCCGGGCGGCGGGCAATGCTTGCCTTTACGCTTCCGCCTCGCCCATCAGCCTGTCCACCAGCCACTGCGGCTCGAACTTCACCAGGTCGGGATAGGTCTGGCCCACACCCAGGAAGAGCACGGGCTTGCCGGTGATGTAGGCGATGGAGATCGCGGAGCCGCCCTTGGCGTCGGCATCCGTCTTTGTAAGAATGGAGCCGTCGATGGGCACCGACTCATTGAAGAGGCGCGCCCTCTCCACGGCATCGTTGCCGGCTATTGCTTCATCTACGAAGATGAGCAGATCGGGCTTGGTCACGCGCACGATCTTTCTCATCTGATCCATGAGATTGATGTTGGTATGCAGCCTTCCCGCCGTATCCGCCAGCACGACATCCTTGTTGTGTGCCTTGGCATACTCGACTGCGTCAAAGATCACAGCCGCCGGATCGCCGCCCGTCTTGTGCTTGACGACCTTGAGGCCCAGGCTGCTCCCGTGCACCTCAAGCTGCTCAATGGCTCCGGCCCGGAAGGTATCGCCTGCGGCCAAAACTACGGAGTAGCTCTGGTTCATCAGATACCTGGCCACCTTGGCTATGCTGGTTGTCTTCCCTGTGCCGTTCACACCAACGAAGAGAATCTTTACCGGTTTTTCTTTGCTCTTGATGTACTCATCAAAGTCCAGATAATTCCTGGAAAGAATCGTTAAAAGAGCATTTCGCAGCGACTGCTCGGCGATGGCGCCTGTGTCCGCGCCGATTTTTCTCTTCTTTCCCACCAGATCGCTCTTAACCTCTCTGATGATCTCTTCAGCGACGGGCAATGCCACATCGCTTTCCATTAGGGCCATCTCCAGGGCCCACATGGGCTCCACCAGATCCTTCTCTTCCAGGATTACTTCCTGCTCGAATATCAGGCTCTTGGCCTTTTCCAGGAAGGAGAATCGGCTCTTGGGCTTATTGTTGGCTTCGGCCTTTTCAGGAATTTGCGAAGGCGAAGGCTTTGCGGGAGATGTACTGGAGAGAGTTGCACTGGACGCAGGAGACTTCTGTAAAGCAGCATTTCCGTCTGCTTCTGGGAGCGCTTTGGCATGGCTTTCTATCTCCTTCTCCCCATCATCTTTCTTTCCGGCTATCTTTTCTGCCAGGGAGACCTTCTCGGCAATTTTGGAGGACAGAGCCTCTTTGAAGCCGGAGAGCTTCTCCTTGAAGCGACTAAACAATCCCTTCGCTCTCCGGGCCGTGATGATGTTGATTTGCGCTCTCTTCAAATTGCTGCATTATGGTCTGGATCTTCTGCATCTCTTGATCGATCTTGGCAAGCACTTCATTGAGCTTTTTAGACCCTTCAAGAACCTCCGCCTTGCGGACCTTCAGAATATCCTTAGCCTCGGCTGCGGTCTTTTCAATGCTAACGCCCGCGCCCACATTCAAGACTACTTTCTCCTTAGAGGCGAGATTTCCGTGGATAAAAGACCCAGATCCTATGGGAACGAGGATCTCCTGTCCGACCTGTGCTGTGTCCAGGGCCTCTACTGCAATTAGTGCCCTCTCCAGGCCCTCAGCCGTGAGCTGCGTCAGACTGAGCTGGTGCATTATGCCGTCCGCCTGGGCCTGATACTGCTGATATGCGGCCAGGAGTCTTCTGACCTCCTCCTCGCCTCCAGGAGCGCTACTCAACAGCCAACACCTCGTCTATCTTGATGAGGTCTCTCTTCAGGCCGTGTTCGCTTCCCATAAGGGAATAGACTTTATTTACGGCATTTTTCTCGCTCTGGCTCTCTACATGCTTGCTGAAGGGCAGCCAGGTCTTGCCGACAAGTCCTCCCTTGTACTTTCCTTTGATCTCGAAATTGCTCACTATTCCACCCCTAATCTATTCAACAATTACTGGAATCATTAAACCAGGAAACCCAGTGCGTCCTCGATGCGCCCCAGCTCTGGGCCGGAGGTCTCAGTTCCTGCGAAGTAACCGTGACTGTTGGCCAGCACTCCTGAGCCCACCAGCGGCGAGCCGAGGTTCACTGTCCCCACGTCCACAGGCAGTCCGAAGAGCCTCTCTAAGATGGCTATCTCCTCCTCGGAGATGCGCGGGTGCACAAGAAGCCCTTTGTTGGTTGCCACTCCCGCCATTCCCACGGTCTTAAGACCACCGATGGTGCCTTTCTCAACCTTCACGCCTAAAGTCTGTTCTATCGTCTCGCAGGCCCTGCTAGACAGCTCCGGATGGACCAAGGCAGCGCTGTCGTTGACCAAAATCACATTGCCCGCGGCATTGATCCTGGCCGGCAGTCTTGCGACCCGGCCATGTTCGCGAAGAACATTGAGCTCCTCACTGCCGGCGTGATGGGTTACCACGAAGCCGTTGCTATTGGCCGCAACCAGGGATCCCAAGACGGAGCCTACACCGGCCAGTACCGTCACGGCCGGCACTTTCAGCCCTGCCTCGAGAACTTGCCTATCGGCTTCGCCCACTTCCTGCGGCACGAGTAGAACCTTCTCCGTGCATTTGGCAAATACTCCGAGAAGGCTGCTTCCTGCTATCTTCAATCGCTTATCTGTCACCAGCAAACTCCGCCTCAACCCCGCCGTCTTCGAACTTGACCGCGCGTACCCTTACGCGCCGGGGAGGCTTCATATCGCCTCTGGCCCAGATGACTTCGCTCAGGCCGGGGTCGATCTTTATATTATTCTTTGCCACCTTCATATGCCGGGCAAGGTAGGTTCTAATCTCTGTTATGGCCCGGTTGGACCTTCTGTAAATGGGAGCGCACTTGACTATACCCAGGGGTATGGTGTAAACTCGTTCTGTGTCCGCCATGTCTATCTCTCTAAGCTGCTTCTTCTCCAATGTCGTCTCTTGGGATGAGTGACTACCTGCCTCATGGTCTTGACAATGACCCACGAGGGCACCCTACGATTCTGATTGAACGCCTTGGCAAGCCTGATCTTCTTGCCCTTTAATTTCTTGGACAAATCTCTTCCTCCGGATAACTCTGGTGTGCGTATGATTGGAGGGGAAGATCTCATCGACCTTAGCCTGGCCGCACCTCTCTTTTAGCGCATATCTCAGGCCCACCTCGAAGTCTGAGGCAGGATACCTCTCGGATAGCTCTTCCTCGAAGTCCAAATAGCGCGAGGCCATGGCCCGGATGGTCTTTTGACCCAGGCCCGCCAGGGGTCTTAAGTATTGCATATGCAACCGGTCTTCCAGGCTTCGGATAGCGCTAAAGCCCATTTTGGGTGCGCGATCATCCCGCCTCGTTCCGTCCGCCACAAATTCGCACTCTTTAGCTATTGTTTCTACTGCAATAGGATGAACATAATTTAGAGCATCATTGGGATAGCCCGTGCAAAGCAGTATCTCCAGGGCCCGCTTCAGGACGCTATCTTCAAAGACCATCCTCCTATGGGGATGGCCAAGCTCTCGTGCTGCATCAGCCGCTCTCGTCCAGGCATCATCATGGCCGAAGCTGAAGGTGACAAGCTCTATCTCGTCAAAGAACGGTTCGAGAAGAAGAGCCGCCAAACTGCTATCTTTTCCGCCGGAAAATAAGATTGCAACCT
>JALNZQ010000277.1 GCA_023229165.1 Methanothrix sp. | reverse complement strand
TTGTTCCAGTCCATCAAATTCCAGTCCATCAAAGCCTCCTTTGGCGGGGTTATGTCCACATTCTTGTTGAAGTCGTAATACAAATCAGACGTATCTATGGCAACCGAGATCTCTCCCATTCGAATCGATTGATTGAACATATTCATCTGACCGGTATTGGGATTTATTGCACCTTTGATCTCCGGCGTCATGGAAAAGCTCATGAGGCTTTGGTATTTCACAGGCAAGTAGGACTTCTTGGAGATCCAGATCGTCTTTTCCATCTTGCAGGTCTCATTCAGTTCGGTTCTGTTGACGGAGGGCAAATACATGGGATACTGAGTCAACTTGGCGGCTATGGCAAAAGAGGTATTATAAAGATTGATGTAATCCCGAATTCCGGTTACTATCTTAAATTTGTAGGCATCCACTCCATTGACAGACTCCGAGCCGAGATCCTCTGTTGTAGACTGACTAAACGTCTCTGCTATGACTTTTACCAGATTATTCTCGTCCATCCCTCCCCAGACATCTTGCTCAGGTCGCGGGTCTACAAGATGAGTCCAATTACCGATCTCATTCTTCTCATAAGTTGAGTTTCCGATCTGATATAAATCGACATATGTGGTGTTGGTTTTCGCAGGCTGGCCCTGCATTTTCATCTGATTTTTTGTCGATCGACTGGCATGGGCCTCCAAGCTCGACAGGTTTAAAACAGCAACGGTCTCAGTAGTTTCCGTGACTGTGGTTACATTCTCTGAAGTTGCATTTGCTCCTGCATCAAAGAGCTTCAGTGTCTGTGTAACAGAACTCTTGGTGCTGTAGCTGGTCAGGTTTTCTGCCCCTTTGATCCAATCCGTTGCTGTCGTCTGCCCAAATGCCGGCATGCAAAGCACAGTCAATAATATCAAAACGAGAATAAAAGTTCCGTTAATCGATATTCCTCCAGACTGGTAAAGGCTTACCTAGCGAAATAGTTTGTGCAGCAAGGCGTGCTGAAATCTCATCCCCGGGAACATGAAAATCAATAGGATCTTAAAATATGCAAGCGATAAATGTCATAGTGGCCTTTTCGATGGATTATCTCTTTGTCACCATGACCCGTGAATGGATCGTCCGCAAGTGTTTTTAAATCTTTCGATTACTACCCTCTGGATTTTTGAAGGCAATAGGTTGACGAACTTCAAAGCCTTTTTCCTGATGACCAGCTGGTAGGCTACCACGTAAGCTCCACAAACTCACCTTCTGCCTCAGTCTTTTCCAGATCCCGGAAAAGCCGGGTTTTTTTCTTATCTTCAATCATCTCTTTCATGAGCTCTGAATAAGTCTGCCCTCTACTCTTTAGCTCTGATGACTCAGTCCACACGGTCTCGGTTACCGGTATACGTTTAGTTGCGAGCATGGCCATATTGTAAGGATTGTAACTAGATATTTCTTGCTGTTTGCTCAATCTGCAAGTTATTAATAGCCGGCTTTGCGGAGGCACAATCGTTACGTCTCGCTCCAGGAGATGAGACAGGTTAAGGAGAGCATTCCCGAGGGCTCCCTCTTGGGATCTTCTGGAGATGCGCTGTCGGTCACATCCGCGCATGCTAGACGGCCTGAAAAGGCCGGACGACCAGGGCCAGTGGCTGGAGAGCCTCGACTCGGCCAGCAAGTCCACCTTCTTCTATCTGAGCCCGGAGTGCGCAAGCCGACCGGAGGTAGTGCGCTATGCGCGAAGGATAGACCGCATCAGTTTGCCGGGCAATGTCTTGATCACCCACGATTCCCAGGCAGACACTTCCGGCTTTGCGCACGTTTTGCACTTCCAGCCGCCCTTCGGGCCCTATCCGGTGGAGCTGTCCGAGACCTATCCCTTCAATGCCGAGGTGCCGGAGGAGGCAGACGATGCGGCAATGAAGCAGGCCCTGAAAATCACGAAGGAACTAATCAGGGCCAATCCTGGGGCGAAGTTTCGCTTCCGGCTGAAAAATAGGGAGCTGGAAGAGCTCTTAAAGCAAGAGCAAACGATTACAGGTGCTATTCAAGGTGGATAAGCGGTCCAAAATACAAATGCCACATCAGTCATCGCCGTAGAGACCCCATTCCACGTCTTGGCGTATGAACTGCTCGTTCATATCACCATGTCGTGTTCCACGATCTCGCTTGTACTGCGGCCAAGCTACATCTGTACCCTTCAGGAGAGCTTTTATTTCCTCTTCGGCATCTCGCATAGCAGTCTCTTTCCCGGTCCCAGCCATAGATGATGCATGGCGAGCTTTGCATAAAAAAATTGGCCATAGGCCATTTACCTCTCAGTACTATCACATCATCATATAATCATGGCAATTTTATGGCATTACCAAGAGACTGGAATGGCTTATCGAACTCACGAGTTATCCATAGTCGATTATATAACTATCTCAAATCGGTCAAGATCCTCGTCAGTCTATCTCGCAATTTCATAGCTTATGGAATGCAAGGTTTACAATTCACTGGAATATATTTATCGATAGCATTAAACGCAAAGAGCGGAGCTACAATCCATCGTGCATCATCAGGGAGTTCGAGCCTGAAAGTATCCTTATAATAATGCCCTGTGATTTTATACGTATCGAAAAAAGTGATAGTAGACTGTAAGTTATATGCACTGCTCGGCGCGAGAATTAGTCCTTATACCCCAACTTCAGCGCCTGGAGACTGCCACCCCAGCTTTCTGAGAGCATCGGCTGCTTCAGATCGGACAACTCCTAACTCATTCACGTCTTTGAATACACTAATCAATGGCTCTACGGCTCTGGTGTCACCAAGATCGCCAAGTGCCTCTGCAACGTCCGCTCGGACATATCCTGCCGTGGTCTCATTCTTGAGCACACTAATCAATGGCTCTACGGCTCTAGTGTCACCAAGATCACCAAGTGCCTCTGCAGCTATCGCTCTATAATACACGTCTTTTTTCAAGGCCTCTAATAAGAAATCGAAAGATTCCGTGTCTCCGAATTTTACCAAAGAGTAAGAAGCCCATACCACAACCCCCCCTTCTCCATCCTTAAGAGCAAAGGAGAGCGGATCAATGGCTCTGGTGTCACCAAGATCGCCAAGAACCCTTGCGGCTTCCCTTCGGACATTACTGTTCTCATCGTTGAGCACCTGAATCAATGGCTCTACAGCTCTAGCGTCACCAAGATTACCGAGAGCTGCTGCTGCAGTTTCGCGGACTATATAGTCCTCATCCTTGAGTGCCTGGATAAGTGGTTCTATTGCTCTGATGTCGCAAAGCCGACCGAGAGATTCTGCAGCACGATACCGGACCCCTACATTCCCATTCTTGAGAGTCTGGATAAGTGGTTCTACGGCCCTAGTGTCACCAAGATTGCCGAGAGTCTGCGCTGCAATTTCTTGGACTGTAGGATGCGGGTCACTTAAGGCTTTGATAAGCGGCCCCACAGCACGAGTGTCATTCAGCGGGCTAAGATATAATGCAACCATCCATCGTATCCGGCTATCTTGGTCACTCAAGGCCTGGATCAGCGGTCCTACGGCTCTGGTGTCACCGAGAAGGCCAAGAG
>JALNZQ010000276.1 GCA_023229165.1 Methanothrix sp. | reverse complement strand
CCTCAAAAGATAGTTTTTACAGAAGATGATTTATATAATGCAGATACTTTTTCGTTTGGTTCTATAATTGGCTCTATTACAAATAAGAGCAGTAATGGTTATGCTTTACTTCCTAACATTGAAAAACAATTTGGAAATGACAGTGAAGAATATAAAATAACATTGTCAAGATTAAAGCAGTGTTGTAAAGCTCAGTCAGCACAAATAGATAAAGCTAAAATAGGCAAAGAAGTTAAAGGTATACCGAAATTATGGATACATAAACAAAAAATTAATAAAGATGAGAGTGGTAATGTTTTAGATTCAGATGAAGTAGTTAAGGAAATAAACAAATATAATAATATTTTATTAAATAAATATCCATATTTCTTTAAATACCTTTATAAGGATGCAAAAAGAAAATATAATAAATATTGTGAAGAGAATGAAATGACATGTCATCAGAAATTTCAGATGTCATTTAAGAAATTAAAGGATTTGGCTAGACATTCTCAAGAACAAGAACAGTTTATTAAAAATTTCTATACTTATTCTCCCCTAACTCATAGTGATAGTCCTATGAATTTACTGTGCAAATATATTGAGGGTATAAATTTTCAAATAAATGATAAAGTCAAAAATACTACTGACTTTGATATGACATTATATAAAAGCAGCAACTATAACTATACTAAAGAACAATATGCCGAAATTATTAGGGTATTAAAAACTCATATATCAAGTATAAAGTTTGATAGATTATTACCAAAAGATGAAGATGATGATACCCATTTTGACGTAGATGTTGTAAAGGAATATAAGGTGGATAATGACACTTTGGAAAAAAATATTAACGAAGTATGTAGCAATGTATATGTGGTAACAAATTGTCTTATAGATTATTTTTATATTGATAAACCCAGTGCTAATAAAGATGTTTTGTGGAGTATATACGGAAAATATATTTTTAATAATGTTAAAGAAAATACTTTTGCTACTCCAAAGTTTCCGTTTCCAAATAAAGATGGTGATATTATATATTGGAATAAACAATATTTGCTGAAGGAGATTATTGTATGAAAAATTATAAATATAATGAACTTGCTTATGCTGAACTTATATATAATAAAGGGTTTCAGACCAAGCATGTTCCGACAGAATTAAGATTATTAGCATTATACTATAGAGATGTATTAGGATATAAACCAAAAGAAAGAGAAGAAAAAATATATAAGTTTTGTAAAAATAATATACCTAACTTTAAAAAGGAGAAGTTCTTCAAGCCAATAAATAAAGCATTAAGAGTAGCTTCAGATAAAAAACAAAAATTTATAATCATAAAAAAGATTGATATTTTTAAAACTGAATTAGATTATATAAACAATTTAGACATTCAATATGAATATAAGAAAGTAATGTTTGCGTTTTTGGTTCAGATAAAATTAAACAAGATTGTGTGTGAATATAAATATGATAAAGAATATAATAGTATATACTTCAAAGGTGGAACAAAAAAATATAATAATATAAAAAAAATGGCGAATATACCTGTAAAAATGTCTATTAATGATGAAGTCATAAATAAACTAGAAGAATTGAAATTAATAACTATATTATTTAAAGGTGCTATACTTCTTGATTATATTAATAATTGTATTCAAAGTGAAGATATTGTTTTTACAATAACTGATTTTGAGAATGTTAGATTATATTTAGATTATTATAATAAAGTTAAAGGTGTAAAGAAATGTGATGGTTCTTGTGGGGTTATTATTAAGATAAAAAATAATAAACAAAAATACTGTAATGAGTGTGCTGAAAAAATTAACATACAAAAAACTATAGATAATCGTAAAAACAAAACTGTTTGAAATAGAAAATCCTAGAAATGTGCATAAACAAAGGGTTTCACGACAAATATCTTTTCTTTAACTTATGGTATGTAAAGGAGTATAATATATTTAATTATATCTCCTTTCTTTGCTATACAAATTTATAAGTAAAGGAAGTGTATTTTACACTTGAAACCTGTATCCAAACAAATTTTTGAAGAAATGAAGATTCTTGGCTATATTGATGACACAAAAAATAATAAAAATTTTACAGTGTGTAATCGTAAAAAGCCTAGTAGGGCAAAAACTCATTATGTATGTGAGCCTGATTATGAACAGTATAAAAAATACCTGTAAGACAAAATCTAAAATCTAATTATAGAATGGAGAGATTTTATGCAGGAACGCACCGTATTCTGCGATACCAATGTGCTATTATCTGATAGATTCAATTTGGACGATTATAAAAAGGTCTATATTAGTATAGCATCGATTGAGGAACTTGATGGTTTAAAAAAATCAGAAGATGTAGGATATAAAGTACGAAGAATAATAAAAGAATTAAAAGATGCAGACAATGTTGAATATGTTTTATATGAACAAGGTAACTTGGCTGTATTTGAAGAACATAAGAATGATAATAGAATTCTTCAAATGGCTTATGATACTTGGATGAATAATAAAGATAAGGACGTTTTATTTCTGACTGATGACTATAATTTATTAGTTAAGGCAAAATCTATAAAATTGCCTTGTGAAATGTTTGAATTTAAGGAATGTGAAGAATTATATAAAGGGTATAAGATAATAGAACTATCGGAAATTGAATTAGCTAACTGGTATGAAAGTGAAGTAAAATCTAATATATGGGATCTAAGAATAAATGAATACGCTCTATTTAAAGTAAATAATGTAATAGTAGATAAATATAGATGGACAAGCGAAGGATTTATAAAAGTAAAAGCTCCTAATATTAAAGGAATTAAGCCGTTAAATGATTTGCAACAATGTGCTTTTGATTTAACAAATAATGAAGTACCAATAAAAATTATACTTGGAAAAGTTGGTTCTGGTAAGACATTGGTCAATATAAGGTCAGCTATACATTTACTTGACAAAGGTAAATTTCAACGTATTATGTATTTACGTAATCCAGTAGGTAAAGGTCGAAATATAGGCTTTCTGCCAGGAAATAAATTGGAAAAGCTTCTCCCCTTTTGTTCATCTATAATAGATAATCTTGATGGTGGAGAAATACAATTTCAACAAATGATAATGCAAGATAAATTACTAGTTGAGTGTAGCTATTATATAAAAGGAGCAAGTAAAGAAAATACATGGTTCTGTTTGGATGAAGGAGAAGATTTAGATATTGAAACACTAAAATTAATAGGCACACGGGTTGCTAAAAATAGTGTGTTGTGTATATCTGCTGATTTAGATCAAACAGAAAAAGAATATAAACATAATAATGGCCTGAAAGAATTCGTTGAAAAATTTAAAGGTAATCCTTTAGTTGGAATAATTACGCTTAAAGATGATGTAAGAAGTGAAGTTAGTAAGTTGTTTGGTGAGTTTTAAATTGGAAGTTCATCCTCCCTACCCTATTATTGGTCGATTAGGGCTAAAGAATAAAAAATAAAAGCAATTGAGAGGTAAAAATATTGAATGAATTAATTCGTAAAGAGAATGAAGATATAAAATCATATAAGTTACGTTTATT
>JALNZQ010000047.1 GCA_023229165.1 Methanothrix sp. | reverse complement strand
CGTCCACTTTTTCCCGGAACCCCGGCTCAAAACACAGGCCGGTGTCTATTCTGGCCACCTTTCTCATGCCGGTTCCCTTCAGCATTGCCCCCAGGTCCAGGCGCTTGCCCGAGGCTGCGTCCTCGCCCATCGCTTTCCAGTTGGAGGCCCACATGGGGGTCATGAAGAGCGCAACGTCCTGGTGCTCGGCTAAAATTCGCTCATAGTTTTCGTTTCCGCCCAGAGCAAGAGCAATGCAGTCATCGATTCTCTCTCCGCGCTCATCGGTCAGGAAGTAGAGAGGGCAGGCCAGGCCGGAAAGGTCGTGCTCCAGATCGGCCAGAGCGTTGCCGCATTTGCCGTAGAATATCAGTATCCCGTCCGAGAACGTAGATAGGCGGCGAATATTATCATAAACGACGGTTTTGAGAAGCTCCAGGTAGGAGTGCAGACCGAGACGAAGCGGGCTTACCACGATTGTAAGCTCCGCCGCTTTGGGGTGGGCGCTCCTGCGAGAAAAGATGCCGCCTGGGCGGCTTTGTCGCCCCAGGAGGTGCGGAGCAATGCTGTCCTGACCGAGCAGGAGGTGTGGACGGCTTTGCGACCTCAGCTTTTCGGAGATGCTCAGGGACTGCATTCCGTCCACGAGGAGAAGCTCCCGGACCTCTCGGTCGACAGAGAGCAGGTGGACTAGCTCGTCCTCCAGCATCCGGCAGGCGACGATACTCAGTACGGGCATGGGTTAGCTGGGTTTGGTGGTCAGGGGATATCAAGATATGCAAGTGTGGTGCTGAATTATCAATGATCTCAGGAAGACCTTAAAAACAAAAGGGCAGGCGCGCCGCCGGTTGCCACCGAGCCTGCATGCCAGTTAATCCCGATGCCTTCTCCCCCCATATCCTGTAAGCGATAGTTGCCCGTGTCGCTTTAGATACTTTAGTAAGTCGCAACATATTGATTTATATTTTTAGGTTTTCATCTTTTTATATACTAATCACATATTCTTTATAAATAATTTGCGCATAAAAAATAACCTTATGCATTATTTTTTCCCTGGATTTACTCACTATGCATAACATCATTCTCATGATTTTTCATTAAACATTATTAAAAAAGTTTAAAGCTGAATCCTGATCCTCACCAGATGAAACAATCTCTTCGGCGAAGCTTACGAAGTTAGTTTTGAGACTAATTAATTTTGTCTTTTTCCAATTCAATTCTTTTTATATTTTTATAAAATTCTTCTATGGCGGTTTTCATGAGATTTTTTCTCGTTGGTTGATCCCATATTTCAAGCCCCCTTACTGAAAAGAATAAAATCATATTATCTATATTGGCGAAAAAACTTTGACATGCTTGATAATAACCGCTGCAATCTATCGGGGGCAACGATATATTGCCTGCTTTAAGATACAAGCTTCTTATTTTTGGCTCTGCTTCATGCATTTTTAATAAAAAATCTTCCTGAGAGACGTATCCTGCCATGTAATTATTAAAATTTTCAATACAACCATTCGCCAAACCTATCATGTCATGTAATATTGAATCAATTTGTCCAAGTACATCTTCTTTGGTTCCAGTTATTGATTCCATAAATTCTTTCATCGATTTGTAATTATCGTTCCATAGAATATCTATATCTTCATACTTATCAGTTCCATTTAGTTGTAACGGGAGTATTATATTTTTGGAAGAATGATCCATCCAGCAAGATTGGCATAACCAATTACGGTTTTTTTCATCATCACTATCACATGCAATAAATAGCCATACAACATGGGCTCTTGAATCTCCCCATCTCATCCGTATTCTCTCATTGCGATAGTAATTGCTGTTTTTAAATTTCTCTGTTGCTTCTTTGATTATATATCTGATCGTATCTTTGGTATAATGAGGATCAAGAAGAATGACTACACTATATCTTTTTGCCCCCCTAACACTAATATCTTTCTGATTAAAGATAGTATAGCGAGCTTTTTCTTTTATACTCAATTCGAGTTTCAAACCCTCATCAAGAATATGGCCATTTCTGCAACGTCCCTTATCATCAAAAGGCGTTCCATCTTTGGAACAGATCATCTCATAACTAATAAGCAAACGAGCTAAATCATGTGCATCTATTATTATGTAATTAGAATTGGCATCAATTGCAGCCTGTATAAAGTCCCTTTGTGCATCATCTTGAATACCTCCAACTGCTACAAAGACCATCAGATTTAGTCCTATAATTTGCCTTGCTTTAGCAAATTGATGCGCAACGATTCTGCTAGAAACTCTGTTGTAACTTTTTCCCTTCAAAATAAATGCTGCCAGTTGTTTTTCGCCTCTGATATGTACATGGGTTGTAATTATATCTGCAATTTCAGTCGGTCCATGCGGCGTACTATTAGGATCAAATATTATATTTCTGATAAAAGGTTCCAGCTCAGATTTCTCATCAAGGCTGCGGATATTGGAAATGATCTGTGATGTAACTGCGCCATCTGGAATAGTTTTGACTTCTGAAAATTCGTCAATTTCATGCATCTTGATAAGTCTTGCCATTTTTGCCATCCCTTGACTTCAAATAACAACGTCAAATCAATATATGTATGTTGCCCAAAATGAATCCAAATTCTAATATGCTTCGCATCGAATCAACAGACTGCTAATAGCAATTCGCATAGGTTCAATCTCATCTTATCATTTCATATACTTCCTCGCGAAGGTCGCGATGAATGCTGCCCACATGAAAGTTCCAAATATTGCTTCAACACTTGCGAGGACCTGATATACCCAAGAAGTCAATTCATATTTTCCATACCCAGGAGTAACAGCAGTAACAATACTAAAGTAAAAGCATTCTACAAAGTAGCTCAATGGCTGCAGCAAAGAGCTGGCGGGCAATTTGCTTATGATCCCGCCTTTCGCTAAGTAAAAAAACGCAAAGATGGTTGCTATCGCAAACCAGCAAAACATAAGTCTGAATGGATGAACTCCGTATCCGAATATCAATTGAATAAAGAAGAATTCCGGGTATCGGATATACCAAGGCTTTTGTCTCCTTTTGGCTTCCATTTCTCGATAAAAGTGATATCCTGCTTCCTGTCTGTCTCCATTCCTTTCTAATACGTTTTTAGCTCTTCTGCAAGCTCCTTCTTGAGCAATGGAATTATTAAATACGGCATCCTTGAATGTTAAAACGTCTCCATTGAATTGAGTCTCAAAAAATTGAGCATAATAACCGAAATAAGCACTTTTCGAAAAGTAAGCACTTTTATTAAACGTAGCATTATCAAATACAGCATGTTTTCTAAATTGGGTCCCCCAGAAATGGGCATCTCCATTGAATTGAGATGCTGTAAAGTCGGCATCCCAAATAAACCATGCTCGGCTGAATAAGGCATCACTATTGAACTGTGTTTTAAGGAATACTGCACCCACTAAGAACTCAGCTTCATCGAAATTACCTTGGAAGTCAAATTTGGCTTCATTGAAGACTGCACCATCGCTGAATTTGGTCTTTCTAAATAGGGCACCTTTCTTGAATTGAACTCCGATAAAGCAACAATACCCCCCGAAATATGTATGATCAAAAAAAGCCTGTTTTTCGAGGATAGCATTTTGAAAATTCAGCTTCCCTTTCATCCAGGAGTTTGTTATCAATATTTGAGATGTAATAATAGGTTTATCGCCGTATTTCGGCAGATTGAGCGTTCCAATATCTAGATCGCCTTTAATAATAACATGATCGTATTCTACTGGCTCGCCTTTCTCTATTTTGTCAAGTATCTCGCAGGCGGGAACCTCTCTCAAGCCCTGAATATCTTGGGTGCCTTCTGCCATTTTACATTATTTCCTCCAAGGCCTCTACAGTGATCAAGATATATGGTCCTTTGGCCAAACCTCAATCACTCTTGCATGCTGATTACTTTCGCCCCGCACAGATTCCCCTTAAATAGCTGTCGTATCACTATAATGATTAATGACAAGAAATGAAAGACATGTCGTTAAAAATCCGGAAGGTGGTTGGGATGTCAAAAAGCCTCATGCAGAGCGAGTATCAAGTCATGCAGACACGAAAGCTGAGGCTGAGAACCGCGCACGAGAGATATGCATGAACGAGAAGGCTAAATGTGTCATCCATGGCAAGGACGGAAAGATCCAGGATTCCAATAGCTACGGAAAAGATCCGTGCCTACCAAAAGATAAGAAGTGAGGGCTTCTTCCGTGAGCTTATCTTCGGACGCTAGCATATTTGAAAACAGGATTTATGTGAGGCCTGAAGATAAAGTGACGGCTAAGGAGGCATTGAGATGAGCCGGGATTCGAATCATGAGGAGAGCATTTTCAGAGCAGCGGGGCTAATTGGCTATCTGGTAAAAAGGCTGAATGAGGACAACCCCGAGAAGCAGATCGGAAAGACGATAGTCCAGAAGATGATGTATCTGCTCTCCAGAAAAAATGTCGCTCGATTTGATTTCTCGATGTACCATTACGGCCCGTATTCCTCAGAATTGTCTGGAGAGATGAGCTTTGCCGAGAGAAACGGAGTCATAAAAGTAGCCTGGAAAGATAATGAAGGCTATTTTATAAGATCAAGTGAGACCGCAGAGCAGTTCTTTGCCCTTCTTGATGACGAAGAGCGGCAAGCAGTAGACGACTTTGTAAGGCAGTTCGGCAAATTCAATGCCACCGATCTCTCCTTGGTCGCAACCGCACTTTACCTCAAAGATAATTTTGGGGTTGAAGATCGCAGACTTCCTGAAGCGGTTCATAACGCCAAGAAAAAATACAGCCCAGAATATATCGAGAAAATATTGAAATCCGGCGGAATCCTCCAAAATTAAAGTTAAATGGCAGGCCCGCCGACGGTTGCCAGCGAGCTTGCATGCCAGTTAATCCCGAAGCTTCCTCCTCCCCATATACCTGTAAGCGACAGTTACCCGCGGTGGGTCTGCTCCCTTCCGGGCCTGAACCGGTTCCCGCAATTATGGTACACAGACCTTCCTTCAGGAAGACCCGTGGACCGGTGCTATCCCTGCAGGACGGAGAATCATAGTCAGCAACTGGACTGAGCATGCAGTGCTCAGAGTCTTCCGTCAGCTTCGCCCCCCGCTTGTCGACGATTTCGGGTTACAGGTGACGCCGAACCACCCGGACTGCCCGCCACTTTTAACATTGAGGTGAGTAGCTATAAAGCTAACGCCGAAAAGAGGTAATAAATTATGCCAGAAGACTTAGACAGCAACATAGGATTCATCATGGGAAACAAGCATCGCGAGAGGGTTGTTCAGGTCCTGGGCTCCAAGGGCAAGCTGACCGCAGAAAAGGTCGCCAAATTCGAGCACATTCCCGCGCCATCCGTCAAGAAGATCCTGACCGATATGGCGGAGAGAAGCCTCGTCTTCGAGAATGAGGGCATCTGGTGCCTCACAGAGGCTGGCCAGGAGATCGAGAGGGAGATGAAGAAGAGGGGCTGATGCAGCCACGGGATCTGATATAGCCATGAATCTGATGCAGGCCATCCGGGCCCGCCGGAGCATAAGAGACTTCCAGGATAGATCGGTGGAGGAGGAGAAACTTCTGGCCGTTCTTGAGGCGGGCCGGCTTGCGCCATCCGCCAGGAATTTGCAGGACTGGAGGTTCATAGTAGTAAGAGATGCGGCCACGCGGCAAAGGCTGGCCGAAGCGGCCAGAGATCAGCAATTTGTGGGCCAGGCCCCCGTGGTCATCGCCGCCTGCGGAACCTCAGATCTGGTTATGACATGCGGCCAGTCGGCCTACGTCATCGATGTCGCAATCGCCGTAGACCACATGACGCTGGCTGCGGCCTCGCTGGGTCTGGGCACCTGCTGGATCGGCGCCTTCTACGAGGAAAAAGTGAAGGAGATCCTGGGAGTGCCCCCGGAAATAAGGGTCGTGGCCCTGCTGCCCCTTGGCTATCCAGCCGAAGAGCCCCGCCCCAGAGCCCGAAAAAGCCTCGATGAGATTGTGGCCTGGGAGCACTGGTAAGGCTTCCCCAGCCTGCGCTCCGCATGAGCAGCGTGCGCGCTCACATGGCCACGCGCGCGAGGGCTCGCAGGGCGCAACGGGGGATGGAGAGAGGAGGAGCGTGCAGGGCTCCGGCTAACTCTTGCCCAGGAGATACTCCAGCTTCTCCAGACAGCTCCAGGTCAAGATCAACTGAGAGAGACCGATGGCATTGACGTATTGCTCGCGCCGATCGCTGATGACGGCATGAGTTCCCAGCGAGTCGCCAAGCTTCTTCTCCAGATCGGCGATCATGGACTGATGAATCTCGCCGTCCACCGTCATGATGCCCACCTTTTTCCCGTAGTAATCGTCTCGCTGAAACTCGATAGAAAAATTATGCTCCGAGCTTCTCAGAATTTTGCTTAAATCAATGGTCAGACCGACCTGGGAGACAGGCTGATCCAGCATCTGCTGAATAAGCCGCACTGAGTACCAGTCGGGCTTGGGTCCTGTTTCGAGAAGAGAGGGATGAAACCGGGAATCCTGAATCTTGACCACGATCTCTGCATAGATCTTCTGGATGTCCACATAGAGCTTGTAGTCCGGCTCGCGCTGCAAGATCTCGGCCATAACCTGAGCAGGGTTATAGCCCCGCTCGCCCACATCACGACGCACCTTCCAGAGCCGTTTCACCGACCGCGAGGGGTCCACAAAAATCTTGAAATCGATGAGGCTGCGCAGCCTCGGCGTGAAAAGGGGATGCAGACCCTCCACGATGATCACAGGAGCCGGCCCGAAGGGCACCGTGCCGCTGATCTCGCCCTTGCTATGATCGTAGACCGGCTTGGCTATTGCCTGGCCGCGCTTTAGCAGCTCCAGATGATCCGCCAACAGCTCCAGGTGGTTGGCCTCAGGGTGCAGAGGCGTAATATTGCGCTCTTTTCTAGCTTTTCGGTCCAGGCTGTGATAGTCGTCCATGGAGAAAGAGCATACCATCTCCTCGCCCAGTATCCTCTTTATGCCGCGAGATATGGTGGTCTTCCCGGAGCCGCTGTCCCCGGCAATTCCAAAGACGAATACTCTGCCGGACTCTTTGATCCTATCCATGATTGATTTCATTTTTTCCTCAATCTACGTGCCGAAAGCCGGAAGTGGAAGCGGGCTTCTCACCGCGAATGGCTATTCCCATATGAATCTGCTTTACGGTATCAGTCTCGTCCAGGCCGCGCGAATTGTGCCAGCGCGCCTCAAATTCCTCTCGAGACAAAAAGCCCCTATCTCCCAGGATGTAGGGGTCTTCGAGGGTAACATTGTTTTCATCGATCCCAATTACGGCCAGCCAATGCCCATTGTACCAGGTATCCGCCCAGGATTCATTGTACTGCGAGACGCTCCTCCAGGCCTGGCAGTCCACAATTACCGGTATTCCCTGCGCCACATAGTCTTCCAGATCTGCCATGGTCATGTTTTCTTTATATTCGGCCTGCAGACCAAGAGCAGTGGCCACCCGGATTATATCATCGGGATAGGTTCCAGACTCTTCATTGGTGTTGAGCATCTCTCTCATGTCCTCTTCACCAATGTCTCTTCCCCAGTAGCCCACAACCGCCTGCATAACGGCAGCGCCGCAGGAATATTCAGTGCTCTGCCGGGTATCGGGCATGCTGAATAGGGCCAGGTTTAAGGTGCCCATGGAAGTGCTGGCATTAATGCTGGAATTAATGCTTGCGTTTCTAGAATTAGTTGCAGGATTGGCCGGTGCAGCCACCTGTCCCCAGGATGCATCTGCCAATAAAAAGCAGGTTATTAGCAACAATAATACATGTCTCATGGTAGTAACTTGCGTTTGACCTATATTATTTATTCTGCTTCTCGGCCACCAGATCCTCGAACTCGCGCGTGGCATCGATGCCCTCCAGCTCGCGCTTCTCGATCAAGGCAGTATCTTCGATGCACTCCAGCTTGGTTTCGCCGTCTACGATTACCACCGACTTGGTCCTGGCCACGGCAGAAAGGCTGCTCATGAGCCGGGCCTTCTTGAGCATGCTCTGAGAAAATTTGCTGACGCTTGTCAGCACCACCAGATCCTCAGTTCTGGTTATGGCATTGAAGGGGGCCTGAGCGGTGGGAACTACCTCAAAGCCAATCTCCAGGAGCAGGCGCAGGATATTGTCAGTCACCGGCCCCTTATCCACCACGGAATTTCCGGGAAGGAAGGGGTCTACAGGCTGGATCAGCTCCTGCTCGAAGATCTCTTCCAGCTTAATGGCCACATCTACCGTTGTGTCCATATCCTCCACCTCATATTTGCTTATGGTGCGACGGGATACGCCTAATTCTGACGCCAGCGCACCTAACGATATGCCGCGCGAAAGCCTCAGCTCTCTCATCCTGGTGCCGTCGATGCGCACATAAAGCCCACCGTGCGCAGCGTAGACCAATGGCAGGGCATCATCCAAAAGGCAGTCCGCCAGAGTGTTAAGATTTAGCGTAGGAATCCCATAGCGAAAGTAGACCGCGCCCCTTTCCAGGTACTGGTCCCGGGTCTTCTCGCCTACCAGTATGGGGCTGGCAAAGAGATGCTTGGCCAGACGGCGCACCTCTGTGGCTGTCTGCTCATTCAGGCCGTCGATGTTGGAGAGGATCTTGAGGAGCAGGAAAAGATCACCCTTTCGGGCGGCAAGATCGAAGCTCCTGGGACGGAGATAGCAGCGATCCGATGTAGAAAACCCGGCCTGCCTTAGAACCTCCTCCACGCGCTCGGCGAGAAGTTCCTTATCCATCATTATATATCTCAGTTTGACGGCTATTTAAGGCTGACCATGTTCATTGGAATTGATGATACCGATTCTGAAAGGGGGCTGTGCACCACATACCTTTCCGCTGTGCTGATGGAGAGGCTACGGCCTTTAGGAGAGATAATAGGCCGGCCAAAACTGATTCGTCTCAACCCCTGCGCCCGATATAAAACACGGGGCAATGCCGCTTTGGCCTTCCAGCTGGAAAGCGACCGCCCGGAAGAAGTCAAGGATGCGGCCTTAAAGACAGTGCTGGAACTGTCCGATTTTTCCGGGATGAATACCAACCCAGGCCTCGTGATCGCGCCACAGGTGACGGCGCAGATGACGGCCTTCTACCAGCGCGCCGTTACAGAGATCCTGGAGATCAAAGAGGCCAAAAAACTGCTGGATGAGGAAGGAATCTGGTACAGGGGCTTTAAGAAGGGGCGCGGCCTGATCGGAGCCCTGGCGGCAATAGGTGCAGTGCTCCCGGACTTCACCTACGAGCTGATCGCCTACCGAGAGAGGGCGCGCTGGGGCACGCCGCGCTACATTGATGCCGCCTCCGTCTGGAGAGCGGATGCACTCACCTATCCGCGCACCTGGGATACCGTGGACCATCATAATAATAGAATCGTCTTTGCCCCCCACTCAGCAGATCCTGTATTATTTGGCATAAGAGGCTGCGACCCTCAGGCGATATTGGAGGCATTCCGAACCATAAAATCTGAGCCCGTCGAGAGAAGCGTTCTCTACCAGACCAACCAGGGCACAGATGCCCACATTCAGCAAGGCGTTGTGGCCGATGTGCGGGACTGCGAAAGCTACAGGCTGCACGGGTTTGTGGCTGAACCTGCGCAGGCTATTGCCGGCGGCCACCTCTTCTTCCCGCTGCAAAATGACGCCGCCCGCATTAACTGCGCTGCCTTCGAGCCCACCAAGAACTTTCGCGCCGTAGTATTGCAGCTTGTTTTAGGCGATGAGCTGGAGGTCTGCGGCTCGGTTCAAGAGGGCACACTCAACCTGGAGAAGATCAATATCCTCCATCTGGCTGATAAAGTGGAGACGTCTGCGCCCCTCTGTCCCAAGTGCCAAAAAAGAATGGAGTCAGCAGGCAAGGGTCAGGGCTATCGCTGCCGTCGCTGCAAGACTCATGCCGAGGGCAGAGTGCAACAGCTTCTCACCCGAAACCTGGAGACTGGCTACTACGAGGTGCCTCCTATCGCCCGCCGCCACCTCAGCAAGCCTTTGGTGCGAATGAGCGGAGAGAATGTCCATCCCAGCAGATAGAGCAAATGAGGAAACGGCGTAATGGAGAATGCTGCCCTAAAAAAAGTTAGAAGGAATCATGTCATGGATTCCTTCCTGTCTTTTCTGTTTTTTACACCCAGGTTCCGAATTCTGTGGCCCGGTCAGCTTCCCTGAATTGGTAGGACGGTGCAGCCGCGTTGCGTGTCGACTTCATAGCGGTATTAACGCTTGCATCACCATTATCCGCATAACTTGTCCTCACAAAGGAGAAGCCAAAGTCCTCGTTCACATCAACGTCATGGTATGCAGCATTATACGCCGTCAAGATATCATCATATTCGGTCATATCTTTGGCAATGCTGGCCTTCCAGTTTCCGCTAATTGCAGCACTTTTCAGTGTAGCTGTAGCGGCGGACTTGCCGGAAAGCGTGCTGGCTTTTTGAGGCACACGTGCCAGATAGTCGGTCTTTTTTGCACCGCTGGAGTTCGTGTAATCCACATTAAGCTCGCCGAAGATTTCGGTCTCATCCGTTACAATGTAGAATTGATGAGGTAGTATTAAAATCTTTCAGTTAAGAAAGTACACGACCCGCAAAATAATATCGTCACAAACAATATAATTTTTTTCAAGTAGCAACCCGTAATTGAGCAAAACAAACCCAATAAATGATGAAGTGGATTGCTGCACCCTTGCAGATGCAGCGGCCCACATGTCTTCATCCGGCGATCCATTTACTTCTTGAAGGCGCCTTCCAGTGGCGGAACGACCTGCTTCTTCCTAGAGAGGCACTTCTCCTTGTAGATAGAATTATTGGCGAGCTTGCCGCCGAATGCCTTCTCAAATCCGGCAGCCGCTGCCGCACTTCCTACGAAGAGCAGATCGCTGGCCTCTTTCATGACATCCGTCAGCATGAGCACGACCATATCCAGCTTCTCAGCCTCTTTCATCTTATTCATCTCATCCAGTATGGCCGCTCTCTTGGGCGCGAGATCAGCTAGATCCATGACCTCGACCTGTCCCACGCCGGACTTGGTGCCGGAGAAGTCGAACTTCTTGAAGTCGCCCAGGAGGATTTCCTTGGCGGTCTTGGTGGACATGTTGCTCTTGGCCTTTAAGAGCTCCATGCCGAACTTCATGGGGTCGACACCCGCGATCTTGGCCAGCTTCTCGACTGCTACGCGGTCGCGAGGAGTGCAGGTAGGAGACTTGAAGAGCACCGTATCAGAGAGAATGGCTGACATCATCAAGCCGGCCATCTGCTTGCTGATGGCGATATTGTTCTGTTCATAGAGATTCGCGATGATGCCGCCCGTCGCGCCCACTGGCTCATTGAGGAAGAATATGGGCTTACCGGTGGCAAGGCCGCCGATCTTGTGGTGGTCTACAATCTCCACGATATTTTCCAGGTTCAGCTTGTCCACAGCCTGAGCCATCTCATTGTGATCTACCAGGATGACCTTCTTGTCAGTAGCATCGGTGAGCTTCTCAGGATAGGGGACCTTGAAGTAGTCCAGCAGGAACTTGGTCTCGCCGTTGATGTCTCCTGCGGCTGCAGGGACGACCTCTTTCATTCCCAGGGCGTTCTTCAGATTGGCATAAGCTATTGCAGATGTTACAGAATCGGTATCAGGACTCTTGTGCCCAACTACGTAGATCTTGTCGGTCAAATGAAGCACCTCAGCATTGTTAATGTAGAACTTCGACTTAAAGCTTACTAGGCAATCGAGACATCCCCCGGAAATTGTTGCATCAGGCTGGGAAAACTTTATAAATTCCGGCCACATTCAAGTAATGTCCCTTTAGAGGGCTGACATGAGCTTAGAATATGTTCTGCTGTGAATGCTGGTGCAAGAAGGGGACTACAGGCCGCGTTGATAGGTCCTTATGGTAGGATACTGACTATCTGTCTACCTATGACCATGAGACAACCCAAATGCGGTACAGACGCCCGCTACGAGGGTTACTGGGCTGACTGCGGATACCCATCGGATGACGTACCAGAGTTAGTATCGGGCGACAACATCTATTTTCCTTCAAACGAATCGGCAGCGTTAATTTAATCTCCTTCCTGCCCCAAAGCCAGGCAGTGTGAAGGGACTGCTCATCACCCTAGAGGGCATCGACGGCTCGGGAAAGGGCACTGCCGCGAAATATATTGCCACAAGGCTAGCAGAGACAATGCCCGAAAGGAGATTGGTGCTTACCGCCGAGCCTACGTCCGGACAGGTGGGCCGGATCTTGAGAGCGGAAATGGCAAAAGCCTGCGGCGACGAGACGAAACCCGCTGCCGCAAAGCATATGCAAGAGCTTTTCCTCTTCATGGCGGACCACGCCCATCATCTCACCAAGACAGTCCTTCCTGCTCTGGAAACGGGTGCAATTGTCCTGTCCGATAGATATGCCGACTCAACCGCTGCCTACCAGGGCGTGACACTGAGAGGAATCGTGCCCGATCCGGTGTCTTGGATCCAGAGCATCTACCGCCCATGGAATTTGGTCCCGGATAGAACACTGCTCTTCGTCTTGGACCCACACGTCGCCCTGCAGAGAATGCAGGCTCGTCGGGAACGGCAGAAGTTCGAGAGGCTCGAGTTCCTGCAATCGGTAGATGAGAACTTCCGGCGCATGGCCGCCTTTGAGCCGGAGAGATTTGTGCAGATTAACGCAGAGCAGGATGCCAAAAATGTGGCGGAAGAGGCCATGAAAGCGATACTCAATATTATATATAAATAAGATCTATCAGCCTTTTGGCCCACTCCAGTTTTCTTTTTTTGCGCGGCGTGACGCTCTCATCCTCAAAGTCAAATCCGACCAGCGTTATAGAGGCTGCACCTAGCTCTTTGGCCAGAAATACACATCGATCTCCGTCCGTGAACCCTCCAAAGTTATAGAGGCCAGGCATTGGACGGCACTGCACCGTGCCTATGATTCTCACCAGCAGCGGCACATATCTATTCAGGGCATCCAGATTATCACCGTGGGCATGCACCACTACGATAGAGCCTTCCTGATTGGCCTTTAAAACGGCGGGAAAAGGTCCATCCAGATCGGTGACCACAATAGCGGGCACAATGCCGTGCCTCAAAAGAACAGAAGTGGCCCCATCCGCTGCCAGAAAGACGGCATCTCTTTCCTGCAACTCCCCCAGCTCCGCCTCCAGTGAGGGAGCATTGCCGCATACGACTGCCCTATGCCCGGCTACAATTGCCTCTGCGGTGCGTAGCAGTGGCTCTCGGTCGCGCAAGAGCTCTGCCAGGAGATTCGCCGCTTCAACATCTCGGCCAGGAGAAAAGCCGAAGTCTTTCAGAATGGATTGGTAAAGTGGCTCCCAGGTCGCGAATTGCATGCCGAAAATATGAGCGGCTTTTATTAAAGATCTTTTCCCCAGGAAGTTTCTAAAATCTGAGAAAAATGAAAAGAGAAAGGAAAATCCTCTCTCTTACACTACGGGATAGGTTCTTGGAAACTCAGCCACGGTAGGTGCCTTGAAGCAAGTGCAGTCAAAGACGCCCTTGGCGCCTTTGAGCCCCAAGTCTTTCACAGCGAGTGTTGGTAGGGTAAGGTAGCCACCGAAACAGCAGGGCAGCCAATCCTCACTCTTCTGAATCAGGTGGTAGGGCACTTCGAGAGTCATGTTCTTCTCGATGTGATAGGTCCCCCAGTAATCCTCATCGATCTCGATGGAGGGATTATCCCAAGCGCTTCTGATGTTGCCTAATTTGTTCAACGTATCAGTATCGCCGTAATCAGGATCGGTAATGTCGGCATTATTCAAGAAGTTGTCATTTGCCTGCAATACGCCGATATGGGCCTTGCCGTCTGTAACATCTTCTACTAATTTCATCTGAGTGTAACCGACGGATTCGAGCTCCGGATCCCATGTCAAGTTCCTCTTATCCTTGGCTACGATTTCCAGTTCCTTATCCAGGGCATGAGCATACTCTACCTCATGGTGCATGCTGGTGCCGGCCAGATAGTTCTTCACCCAGGTCTTTTCCTTAAGCAGAGAGCTGTAATCCAGCGGGTTTGCTGCATAATATCCGGTACCGACAGCGATCCTCATAGGTGCATAGACCATGGCTACATCCTCTTTGAACTGGATGCAATCCTGATCGAAGTCGTTGTAGTCGGAGTATGCATTATGCGTCGAACGATTCAGGCTCTGGTAGGTCAAAGTGGCCTCGCTGTTTAAGGAACCGGAGCCATGAGCATAATTCTTGATCGCGACATTCCCAGCCTTAGCATACATGTAGGTCATGAAGTAACCATTTCCCTGCACGCTTTGCTCAAAGTCAAATGTCTTGTTGCTCTCATAGTATCCATTAGAATACTTAGCGGTAGCTGGCCAAATATCACCTGAGTTATTAAAATCGGGCCAAGCAGCTGAACACCCTGTAAGAGCCACTAAAACCATCGCTACTAATACTGTTAGTATAGCCTTCTTCAGATCAATCCCTCCATCTAAAGCGAATAACACTATTCTGTTGAATTATCCTGTTTTCCTTAAGTCAACTCACCTATTTTAATCTGTTGATTGCCTTTTTTACGAAGATAGAAATGATTTTTCACTTGCTGTAATCAGGTTACATGAACAGGAGAATGCCTAACCAAAAGGTTAATACGTAAAGCGTTTATCGATATGTAGTAGTATGCTCGCTCCTATCGATCTTATTATAAGGTCATCTTTTGGTCAGAACCATTTGCACGAGAACCATGCTATTTGTGCAGAGAATCAAATAGGATTAATAATTATATACAAAGATTGACATCTATCATAGATCTGAAAATCGAGCATGCAA
>JALNZQ010000275.1 GCA_023229165.1 Methanothrix sp. | reverse complement strand
ATAGCACGCGATGTAAGGCATATTGCAGAAAAACACCCTGATTCTTGCTACGATTTAAGTTGTTGGTGTGCAATTTGTTCATTTAAAATTTTTAAAATATTAAGAAATATAACGAAACAAGTATATTTTGCAATTGTTGATGGTGGTTGTTGTTGTCATTGTCATTGTTTTGTCATATATAAAAACAAAATGATTGATGTTACAGCAACTCAATTTGGTGAAAAAGAAAATATTGTTATTGATGATATAGATAATATTCAATATAGTAAAAAATGGTATTGGGATAAATCTTTAATGAGAAAGTTTGCTTCAGTAAAAGCAATAAAGAAAGAAATGAATAAATGGCCTGAAGATCAAAATCCTTTTTGTGTTGATTTGTCTTATTGAATATGATATAATTAAAATATGAGTATTAAAAAAATTTATGAAGTTTCTTGTGATGAATGTGGTTGTGCTTGTCATTATACTGAACAACCGCAACTATCTGCAAGACAAGATGGATGGATAATAACAAGTGATAAAAAACATTTTGATTCTAGAGAATGTTATTTAAAATATAGATTTAAAAAAGGTAAAAAATGATTACTAATTTTTTGGGTTTGCCAATTCATGAGTCTGATGATGAATTAATTCGTTGGAATGACACTATTAAAGAAGTGTTAAAAATTCGTGAAGCATGGGATAAAATTCCAAAGGATCTTTTACCTTATGTTAAAGTTCTTTTAGAAAAAGCTCATGATAATGCTCATTGTGAAGAAGCAGAACAAGCAGCAGGAGAAGGATTTTAAAATGATTAATGAAGTAATACCATTAGAAGAACAGGGTGAAGAAGGAGAAGAATTGTCTAATTTTTTTGAAGCTTTAGCAAATGGCAGAAAACCTTTTGGTATAAAAGCAATATCAATTATAGGTAATGATATATATATTAAAACAGATACTATAGTTAATAATAAAAGTGTTGGTCGTAATGATCCTTGTCCTTATTGTAATTCTGGAAAAAAGTATAAAAAATGTTGTGGTAAGGAGTAAGTTATGAAATTAATTATGAGTAATTCTAATGGTTAAACAAAAGAAGAAGTTGTTGAAGGTAAAAATGAAAATTAATGATAAAGAATTAAAAGTATTTTCAACAAATGGATTCTCTAATTCTTTTAAAGAATTAGAACAACAATTATATGTAAATATAGTAAATTCTATTTTATGTAAAAAACCTATTGATATGTTAGTTTTTGAATATAATAATGGTCTTCAAAATGTAAGATCTGCAGGTTATGATTTGAAAAATTTTGTTCTTGATGAGTCTACGATTTTATATTCTAAAAAATCACAACCTGTAAGAACGTTTTGGTTTAAAATTGATGATTATTATGATTATTATGTAGGTACATTTTTATTACCAGAAGAATATTGAAAAACCTCTTGATTTTCTTTCGAACTTATTATATAATTATAAAAAATAGATAGTTATGTATATAGTTAAATTACGTTTGAAAGATACTGCAATTAAAAGACCTAAGACATTTGTTCCTAAAAAAGGCAATGGATCGTATAAAAGAGAAAAAAAGTTTTTCTAAAATTTAAATTTGATTTTAGTTTTTATATAAGATATAATTAAATAAAAAAGGAGTTTATAATGTTAAAACATAATTTTAAAAGTAGTGGTGGTGAATGGTTAGGTGCTGTTAGAACATGGATTCAGTGGAATTGTGTAAATGGTGATAGAGTTACTTGGGGTAGTAATGAAAATCTTATTGCTCCAATTACTGTAAAAAGGCTTGAAGATGCAGCAGGTGATGCAGCATGGGCTATGATTGAACCATTTTATGATATAAAAAAAGGAATGAGAGAAATGTTAAACATTCATTTAAATGAGGGTAAAAATGTGAGAGATATTTTAAAAGATATGCAAGAAGAAATAAATAATATTTCTGAACATTTTAATATTTCTATTGAAGATTGATTTTTTGATTAAGTTAGGATATAATTTAGGTATAACGTTTATTTGGAGGTTTATATGAGTCGTATCGATGTAGTAGAGCATGCAAAATATATAATGAGTGTTGCAATTCGTTATAAAAAAGAATTTCCTTCAATTTCATTATCTGATATTATATCTGAACTTAATCTTCTTGTTATAGATATGAGTGAAAAAGATTATGATTCTAAATATAAAGTAACTACTTTTATTGAAAATTTTCCTGCAAAAAAATTAAGACAGATTTTAATTTATAAATATACTAATTTTACTTATGACAATAATAGAAATAGGGTATTTGTAGAAACTTGTTCCATTAATAAAAAAATTTCAGATGATGCTGATGCTCCTGAATATATTGATTCACTTAATATGATTGAAAATTCAACTATTGAAAATGATATTAATGAATTTGAAACGATAGAGATGATTGAAAAATCTAATTTATCTTTAATTGAAAAAGAAATCATTTTTCGAAGATTTGGCCTTAAAAAATTTAAAGTTATGACACTTCAAGAAATTGGTTTAGAGTTTAATCTTACAAGAGAGAGAATAAGAGTAATAGAAAAGGGAGCAAAAAAGAAGCTTGAATTATATTTTATAAATAATAATATTTATAATAAGAGAAAAGATGTTGAGAATATTGTAGAAGATTCTGAGAATTTATTTGATTTTCAGGATTCTTTATGATATAATTAAGTAGGAGAATAAAATTATGGAATGGTTAATATTAATAGGTATTTTAGTTTTGGTTTCTTGGTTAGCAATAGTTGAGCAGACTAATCAAAGTAAGATTAAAAGAAAAATGACAATAAAAGAAGAAGAACAATACGAAATTAAGGAGTAAATATGTCTTACGAAACAAGATAGTATCGTGGGTACAAAATTGAAATTGATTCAGAATCAGGTTTGTTTAGATTTTAAATAACGGAGCATTTAAAATGAGTAAGAAAAGAAAAAGGGTTAAGATAAATATAATAGAAGAATATTCTCTTGAAGATCTACATACTAAATTTAAAAATCATAAAAGACTTAAAGTTTTTGCTAATAAAGGTACAAGGTGTGTTGCTTGTCATTGCAATGGGACAAGACTTATTAAACGTAGATATATACAAAAAAATGGATCTTTTGAAGATCATATAGATCTTTATACAGATAAAATGCTATTAATGACAGTAGATCATATGTTACCTAAATGTAAAAAAGGTAGTGAAGATTTAAAAAATAAACAGCCAATGTGTACTAAGTGTAATTGTGAAAAGAACGGTAAATATACCCCTATACTTGGTAGATTTAGTTGGTATTATAGATTTCGTTATCTTATTAAAGAATGGGTAAGAAAATGGTAATATTTAATAAAGAGGCACATCAAAATTATCTTAATAATATTTATAAAAAGGATTACACATTAAGAATTTTAGAACAATCAGGTTTTAAAAAAGTAAAAAAATAATTATATTGGTAATGAAGAATCATTTTAAATATTAAAAACTTATTATTAGCAGATTATAGTTCTTGATTTTCTTTCAAATTTATTGTATAATTATATAGAAAGGAAAAAAAGAAATGAATACAAATATTGTA
>JALNZQ010000046.1 GCA_023229165.1 Methanothrix sp. | reverse complement strand
CTGTCAAGTGATCGAAATGCGAGGTTAAGGCAGTGCTAAAGATTCAATCCACGGGCGAGAGATGTCTTTGCGATTTTACCTTCGATTTTTACTGGCAGCATCAGGGCACAAGACTCAACATGGATCAGACCGTAAGCGGCATCAGCTTTCGCAGAATGGTGCAGGCCCTGCGCCAGGGTGAGACTGTCGAGATCTTGGGGGATGCGGGCAGCCGCCTGGGATCGAGTCTGGGTGTGGATCTGATGCGGCTTGGGGGAAAGGGCGGGCCCATTGAGGCAGCGGGCAAAATAATCGTGGACGGCAATGTGGGCAGCCACATGGGAATATCCATGCAACGCGGTGCCATCTATGTCTCGGGGGAGATAAAATCACCTCTGGGAAACGTTGTGCAGGTACAGAGCGATCTAACTGGCTATAGAAAGTTCGTCTCGGTCACAGAAGCATTGGAAAAAAGCCTGCCCGTCCTGGGGCCGAACACTGCCGATAAAAATGGCCTGACCATCTGTGACGGCATTTTAAGGGATACCCTGGGGGCTAGAAATCCCACAGATAAAACCGTCCGCCTGCAAGGCGATGCGGGAATGAGTACCGGCATACTCATGCGTGCAGGCCGAATTGAGGTTTTGGGCGATGCCGGCCAGAACACGGGCGTGCTCATGCAGGGTGGCAGAATTGTGGTATGGGGCAGATCCGGCGACTTCACGGGCGCAGAGATGCGAGGCGGCGAGATCTTGGTGGAGGGTGATGCAGGAAGCTTCACCTGCGCTCGCATGAGGGGCGGGGCCGTTTATGCCAGAGAAGGAAAGAGCGTGCCGCCGGCTCGCGTGCAAATGCCCAGCTCCCACGAGCTGGCTGCTCTCGCCCAGGCCCTGAAAATTCCAATGCTGCATGCCATGATGTATCGCAAAATGTGCCTGTCAAATACCCCTCCCGAATTAGTGGAGAATCCTTGACCATTTGCCCCAGTTGATGGGTGATGATAAAGCCTGCGCTCTTTCTATTTTCTACGGGATGATCTTCTCTATAGCCACTTCGCCCTCGATACCCATCACGATAGAGAATATCCACTCACTCAGCTTGGCGCAATGCTCAGGAATGCACTCCTCGATGCAGCCAGCGCAGGGCTCGAATGCATCAAGAGCCAGCAGCGGATCGAAACGCCTGCCGCGAGGTTTTACAGTGCAACTGAGTCGATAGGTTCTGATGCCTTCTGCCGACTCCACCTCTCTGGTGATGAGATTATCTTTGAGGAGCTTGGCCACGATACGGGAGCATTTTCGAGAATCGATCTTCAAAACCTTCCATAGATCACTTTGCAAGGCTCCGTCAGGACGCGACTTTATATACTCCAGCGCCTCCTCAGCAGACATTTCCGACCTCTCTAGTCATTTTCATTCAATCGGACTTATGAGAATAATGTTGTTGCCGCGCAGGATAACCGATCCTAAAGAGCGAGTCTTTTCGCCGCCGATCAGCTCCACGGTCTCCTGAAGGTGAAGGTTCAAGTATTCATCTACACTGTTGAGAATTCCTTCCAGGACATAGCGAGGTGTGCCCTTCATCTCCACCTGAATCTTACTGCCTACCAAACTCTGTACCTTTTTAGTTGGGAACATAAACCAGACTCCTTAGTAATTTGTATGATTGATCAATTTGCGCGACTAAAATCGAGCGCAACCTCAGGCGGAAATCACGCCTTTTACGCCCGTTACGCTCTTCATGAGCTCTTTCTCGATGAAATTTTTAAGGGTCATCTGTGAGAAGGGACAGCCTGCGCAGTGCCCTTGCAGCTTTACCTTGACTATTCCATCCATTATATCGACGAGCTGAACATCTCCGCCGTCTACGCGAAGGCCTTCCCTGATCTTTTCCAGAGCGAGCTCGACGTCATCCTTGAGGTTTTCCATGAATATTTCAGTCCCCTTTCACCTTTATAGATGTGACTTTGTGCCCAATGATCGTGTACCTTATCCCTTTTAAAGCTTCCTCGAGCCGCTTTATGATCTTTTCGCACTTATCGGAGCCTACGACGGTGTTAACCATGACACCAGGCTCGGATTGGTCCCTGATCGCTTTCATGGCCAGATCAAGGTCCTCGCTCAGTCGGAAGGTCTTCCATGTTTTCGGTGCCATTCCTTGATACTCCATGAGGTAAAATCCGGTGACTCCCAGCTCCGTTAAGGTATTTATGACTCGAACCAGATGCTCGTGATCCACGAAAATCTTGACCATCGTCTTCATAGAGTTCCCCTATATATACCAAACAATCAAACCTTAAATAACTTCGCGATTATCCAGATATTTTTTATCCTACCCCGGCTAAACAGGTCTTACCATGGCTATGAGAGATATCAGTGATGTGCTAAGGAGCATGGGAATACACGAAGACGAGATCGTCTCCGCGGCAATGCAGCTTTACTTTCCCCATCCGGGAGTGGAGACGCGCGAAAAGGCAGAAGCTGTGTTTCGACAGGAGATGGCTCTCGCTTTATCTGATCCCAATCTGGCACTTCTTATTTACGCGGGAGTCCTGCTGGAGTCGGAGGGAGAGAGATGCAATCTTCCCAACCTGCGGCCAGCCGACTATGAGAACGATCTGACCTGCCTTATCGCGGATGAGGTATTGGGTCTTGCCATTGCCAAGTATGTGGGCGGCTACAAAGGGCTGTTCGATTACGTTCGCTACGACAAGGCCAAGCCGGGCATCCTCTCTCGCCTGGGCCCCTTCATGGATGATGTGGTAGCCGGGCTCATCGGAGGAGTGTCCGCCAATATGTATACCCGGGCGGCTTTGTCCGAAGGGGGCTTACATTGAAAGGCCTGCTCTTTGCACTCAAGTCGGGATTCGGCTGGCTGTCCACCATACCGGTAGGCATCTCTATGGAGGGCATCGAGGCCCTGATGAGGCATGTTTACGTATTTCCTCTGGTGGGCCTGGCCCTGGGCGTGATTTTGGGTGGCGTGGCCTATATGGCGGGGCAGGCGCTGTCCGCCAATCTGGTGGCCGTAGTGGTGATAGTTGCCATCTACAAGCTCTGCGGCATAAATCATATCGACGGGCTGGCTGACTTCGGGGATGGAGTGATTGCTCACGGCACTCGTGAGAAAAAAGTCGCTGCCATGAAGGATGTCTCCCTGGGGACAGGGGGGGCAGTTTTTATAGCCATAATCCTGCTGGCCGCCTTCGCGATTGTATCTGACATACCCCGCGCTCTTCTGCCTCTATCTCTGCTGGTCGCGGAAGTCTCCGCCAAAGAGGCCATGATCTGCTTTGCCGCCTTTTCTACTTCCCTGCAGAAGGGTTTTGGCCAGATCATGATTGAGCGGACAGGGTCGCGGCAGTTTCTCATGGGCCTGGTAATTTCTGCGGTCTTTTGCGTAGCGGCTCTGGGCCCCCTGGGCCTGGCCGCTCTGGTTGCGGCCCAGGTGGCCGCTCTTTACATGGTTCTTGTGGCAAAGAGGAACTTTGGTGGGGCCACAGGGGACGGGATCGGCGCGACCAATGAGGTGGCAAGAGTGGTGGCCCTGGCGGTGGCTCTGACTTTAGGGGGTGTTCTTCCCTGGATGCTCTGGTGATGGCCGGAGGCCGCGGCTCTCGGCTGAAGATGGGGGAAAAGCCGCTCGTGACTCTCTTTGGCAGGCCGCTCATCGAATATGTGGCCCTGGCTTTGGAGGACAGCTCGGTTGACAGGATATTTGTGGCCACCACGGACAATGTGCCCCGCACCCAAAAATGGGCTACACATAGAGGGCTATGTGTGATGGAGACGGGTGGCTATGGCTATGTGGCGGACATGCTTGAGGCCGTGAAGAAAGCAGAGGTTAAAGATCCCATAATGATCATCATGGCCGACCTGCCCCTGGTCACTTCTGATTTGATCGATGAGATCATCGAGGTTTATGAGGGGCGACCTGAGCCTGCGCTCTCCGCTCACACCCCCCTCGATCTGCACAGCCGTTTGGGCCGACGACCTGATTCCCTTTTCAACTACCAGGGCCGGCTCATCGTTCCGGCAGGCATAAATGTGCTGGATGGCAGCGAGATAGAAAATGAGCAGGAGGACTTTCACCTGATATTGGAGAGAATTGAACTGGCGGTGAATGTGAATGTGGCGGGGGACCTCATGCTCTGTGAGAAGATAATGCAAGGTGATTTCCTTTGAATAACTCCATAATCGTAAACGGCGAGAAATTCTCCGCCCAAGATCTGCTGCTGCTTTCCGGTGCGGATGAGATCAAGGAGCCCAATCAGATCAAGGGCTACATCCT
The DNA here is from genome assembly GCA_023229165.1 of Methanothrix sp. Lineage (GTDB taxonomy): Archaea > Halobacteriota > Methanosarcinia > Methanotrichales > Methanotrichaceae > Methanothrix. The sequence continues at coordinate 10,623 of JALNZQ010000046.1, read as the reverse complement.
GCTCGTGGCCAGGGCTCTAAGAAATCCCATGAGGCTGCCATGGCTCCTCAAGGATATCTTCAACCTCTGCATCCAGGAGGAGGATCAGAGGGACATGAGGCTCTGCCTGATCCGGGTGCAGGTGGAGGCAGAGCTGATGATGACCCAGGATATCCAGAGGTATCAGCAAAGGCGCTATGTCGCCCAGGTGATCGAGATCCTGCTCTTCAATGAGCTCTTGCTCGCGCCGCGCGAGCCTGTGGAAGAGGGAGAGGTGGAGTAGGGCTTAAACCTCTTTTTTTCCATTTGATCGCTCGCGGTTGAGGATGGCTTCGATTTCCGAACGTATTTCTGGGGCGAATTCCTTGGCGGTCTTCCACACAATTTCATTGTCAATCCCAAAATATCCATGTATAAGCCGATCTCTCATCCCCGCCATATCCTTCCAGGGCACCTGAGGATTCCGCAGCCTGACTGCAGTTGGCACTTTCTTTACCGCTTCTCCTACGATCTCAAGCGCGCAGATCACGGAATAGCGCGTCTTTTCATCAGCCAGAAAATCCTCGAAATCCATTCCTTCCACGAAGCACTCTGCCTTCTCCAGGTTATTTACGATATCCTGCAGAAAATCGATGTGCCTTCGCTCGGGCTTCACAGTGCTACCTTCTCCCGAAGAATGCGCTCTCCAATCTCGCCCTTTAAGGAGCGAATTGATACGAGATCAACTTTGGTGCCGGTAACCTCGCATAGCTTCCGCTCAAGGGAAATGAACTTGGGAAGAGTGGGCACTTCATCGAACTCCACTAGAATATCAAGATCGCTACGCTTGTGCTGCTCGCCCCGAACGTAGGATCCGAAGAGCCAAAGGGAACCGACCCGATATTCCCGACGCAAGTCCGCCAAGTTATCGCGAAGCAACTGCTTTAGATCCTCCAGAGCGGGCTTTGGCATAGATTTCAATGGCTTTGAGACGACTTGAGACTTCTTGGGTTGCATTGGAGTGTCTCAATTGTTTTTTAGGAATAAGTACCTGTGCATGCAACTGAGGACGATAATCTCTGATGTTCTGCCGGGATCGCTTATCCCCGAAATGTTTTGATTCCCAGGTCCTTCGGTCAGACAAACGCCAACCTATTCTCCTGAAAAAGCCCCATCCCGGTAAGCTACCAAAACGGGGCTGATCCATTAACTAATCCAATATCGGCTTACCCATCGCAGATTCAATAACTTTCAACAAATTTTTCTCCCGTTCATAGAAAAATTCTTCAAAGTTATTTGATTTCAAAGATGAGGGTTTAATTAAATGCGTTTTTAGGATGTCTTCCATCTTGCTGGGCTTCATATGACCTTCCTTTTCAAGAATTCGCAAGTAAGTCTCAGTTGGATGGTCCCCAATTTTGCTGTGGGTCTTATTAGACAACGGAGTTTTATTAACTATACTATCACATAGATCATTGGATACCTTGTTCCTTTCGCACCACTTTTTAGGGAAAATGTGGTGAATATCTATATTTGTATTAAAATAATTTTCAATATCAATTGGCGAATCGCTGAGGAAGTCCCTAGCTCCATTTTGCAGAAGCAAAGCGTAAATTCCTTTGAAAGCTGCGCTTCGTCGGTCTTTCAAATCACGAATGCGTTTTGCAGAGAAGTTCGATTCATTAATGGTAGTCGGATCTGGTCCATCACTTTGAATCCAATTAATAACTTCTTTCAGATCCCTAACAAAACGACTTTCAGGTATACCTCTATATAATTCGCCTAATACACCACTCCAATACCATTTGATTAACTTCTCCCTTGCGCCGGAGTTTTCCGATTTCTCCCCAAGCACAGCCATTATGGCCGATAAAGGAATTAATTGAGTGGTGTATGGAAGGAATTTTGAATCAAAAATCTTTTGAGACGCCAAAAATTTTACAGTTTTTTCGAATCCTTTAGTAGCTATCTCTGCCCATTCGTTATAGTCTTTTAGTTCCAACTTTAAGATAGTCTTGCGCGAGCAACTGACATTGACCGATTGATTTCCATTTTTGTACGTTGCCAATAGTGTTACTGCTTTTAGAAAATCAGAGCCCTTGATGTCGCTTAATACCGAATTCTTTTCTGTTAAGCGTCTTTTTCTCAATTCCCAATCATTTCTTAAATTAAATTTTTTTGCTGCATATATCGCGACAAGCAAATCAAATACATCTAAATTAACACCCGTTGAATTGATTCTTTCAAAAATTGGGCAAATGGCCTCTGGTTGCGTCTCTTTGAGCAAAGTCACATAGGGTACATCATATGAATAAAAAGATTCATTAATGATATTACGTTCAAATTGTCGCAGCATCTTTCTAATTTTATCTTCGTGATTCCAATGGGAATCGCAATCATCTCGCCAATTGGAGAAGTCAAAGGCCTTAAAGAGCGGAAATAGAAGCTTGTTGTATTCCTCTTCTGAATGTAGTTTTTCAGCAGATCCAGTTATTGATTCTTCTATATTATCCTCTCCGGTTGCCAAAGATTTTTTAATATCCATATAATACCAGCGATTAAGCCGTTTTTTGCTTTTTATGGACATAGATTCCTTTGGATTAGCTGAACGATCCGAATAGAGTGACTGAAAAAGTGCTGTTAATCTCTGTTGGCCATCTAAAATGAGTTCATCAGGATATTTATTCTCCGTAATAACACCAGTTATTGGACGAATGGCAAAATTAAGTTCCTTATTGCCAGTTTCTAGCATCATAATTGTTCCTATTGGATAATTGCGAGAAACACTAGCTAACAAATTTTTAATGTGGTCCTCATCCCAGATCCAACCGCGTTGAAATTCAGGAAGTTGAATCTCTCCTGCAACAATTTTATTTAACAGTTTTTCTAATCTAATCTTATCGATGCTAAATGTTGTCAAATCAACCATCCCGATTTCATTAATCCGAGTCAACGAGCATTAATTTATGTACAATATAAAACTTTCGTCATATTATATAGACATATGGACAAATCGTTTTTTTTTTAAAAATAATTATAAATTATGTATTCTACAATTACTGCCCTTCTTACTTATGTAATGTCTAAATCTTATTTGCATCATGTACATCCTTGCCATCTCTCCTAAACAGGCCATCAAGATCATCTCCTTGATTTCAACCTCGCAGCACCCCGATAATATCTATGAACATATAGCCTGCCTAGCATTCACATCGACCGCCCAAGTCTAATACCCTAACTCAGATTTGATTCCCGCGTACCTCGCAGGCCCAGAGCGAAAACCGCCTTCTCCGCCTCGGTCCAAGTCTCATCGTCGCTAGTGTGTTGTATGGCACCAGGGCCTTCCCTGGTAGCTTATGCCCTCGCCTTGAAAGTCGATCAGCGATTTGCATTGGAAAATCCGCTACGTAAGCTTTATTAACAACACGACCGTTCTGGCGTTGGTGGGTCGCTTGAAAACTATAGTCTTTTGCATCTTGTCAGCAGCCTTGCTGATCTCGTCCTTCGCGAATGGTGCCACGATACCGGTAAGCTCGAATCTGCAAGCTGCGATTGATGCTGCCTCCCCCGGAGATACCCTGCAGGTAGCTGGGGGAGTCTACGACAAAATTACCGTACAAAAGAGCCTGAATCTGGTGGGCAATGGTGCGGTTATCCGGGCCGGAAATAGAGATGCCTGCGTAAACATAGATGCGGACAATGTGGGCATCAGCGGCTTTACGGTCAGAGACGGCTTTTATGGAATAAAGCTCAACAGTGTGTCGGGCTGCAGTGTTTCCAACAACACCGTAATCTATTGTACTCAGCCCGGCATTGCCCTAATCTTTTCCGATGGGAATACAATCACGGGAAACAATGCCAGCTTTAACGGCATAGTGGGAGAGGGATGGTATGGAATATACCTCTCCAACTCCAACGACAACCTCATCACGAACAATGTGGCCTACGGCAACGGTGCTTACGGCATCAATCTCTTTCCCTCCTGCGGCAATAACACCATAAGAGGAAACGTGCTGCAGGGAAATATGTACGGCCTTTACATGTTCACCGATTGCGCAGGAAACCTGATTGAAAAGAACGACCTGTCCAGGAATACCAACTCCGGTTTGGATCTGCGCATCAACTGCACAGGCAATACCATCATCAACAACACCATGGAGGATAACGTGGTGGCCGGACTGACCCTTATGGAAGATTCGGGTCAAAACACCATTAGCGGAAACGATATACGAGGCAACGGACGCTACGGACTGCAGATACAGAGCCGTTCTGATGGCAATACCATCATTTATAACAACATCTCAGACAGCCAGACGGGAATATTCCTGGAGTCGAGCAAAAATGAAATCTACGGCGACCACGTAGCTGACAATGTCATTCAAGCTGACGATCGAGGAATAAACAGCTGGAACGCACAATATCCCAAGGGCGGAAACCTCTGGAGCGACTACCAGGGGCAGGATGAGATGCAAGGGTCCGGGCAAGCGGCCCCCGGCAAGGATGGCTTTGGGGATGTGCCTTACAGTATAAGCGAGACCGGAAAAGACCAGTATCCCATTATGGGCGAACAGGTCAAGCAGATTGCCGTCCTCGCCAAAGAGATGGCTCCTATGAAAGCAAGAGTGGGTGACGCCGTCGCCATTAAGGCAGAGCTGAAGTCCAAGTACGATCTCCTGCAGGTAACTGCTCGCGCTTATCAAGATGGATTGGAAGCTCAAGGCTACTGCAGACTGGTTTTGTCCGGGGATTTCTATCAGGGGGACTTCTCTACGGCTCTGCTGGAACCGGGAAGGTACGATATTGTCCTGAACGCAAAAGATGCGCGCGGATATGAGCTGCAAGAGACATTGGGCGTCGTCGATGTAACTGCTAGAAGCGGCTTTACTTCTGCCTGAGTTACTTTTCATGATTTATATTAAATGTATTAAAAAGGGGAGACAATGACAGCATTCAGATCATGTTTGGGATCCTGTTTAGTGGGAGTGGGCATCTTAGCGCTATTGGCGTTATTGATGCTGGTAAATTCAGCATACGGGGGCGAAGCCTATTGCGATGCCTGCAAGGGCGATTCAGGTTGGTCTGGCGAAAAGGCGCTAGACCAGATAGGCAACATCGATGCGCAAAAGACGGAAGTCATGCCTGGCCTGAGCACGGCTCAGAAGAACCGGGTAGGTGTCTGGAAACAGTCACTTGCCGGATTCAATAAAACCGATGAAACTGAAGTGAGCAATTCGTCGCAGGAAGATGTCCCGGTGAGCAACAACACCGAAAGCCTGGCAAAGAAGACCGAGCCGCGCAAAATTGCGGAGGAGAACGCTTCCATTGTGCGCAGTGCAAAGGCCAAGAGCATGCTCGCTCCTATCGACGAGGTCAATGGTTCCGTGGTCTTGCTGGACATCAGCGAAAACGCCACGCAGCACATCACGGGATCGATTGCCATTCCTTATACAAAATTCCTTCTCAACGGCACCTATGTGCGATCGGAGGCTGAGCTGGCAAAGATGCTGAGTGATGCCGGAATTTCCCGAGACGACCCAGTGGTCATCTACGGCGAATGCATGCCCTGTGGAGGAGGACCCGCGCCTGCGACCTTTGTCTACTGGATCATGAGATCCATGGGTCAGGAGAATGTCAGGGTACTGGATGGGACGGTCAAGGATTGGGCAATCGCTGGAAATCCGACTGCCACAGAGACTGCAATCTTGCCTGCCAAGACCTACACGCCACAAACCAATCAGAATTTTTCAGCCGATTATAACTATGTAAAAAGCGGATCGGCCCAGATCGTGGATGCAAGAACCATAGAGGAGTTTGGCGCAGGCTCTATTCCCGGTGCAATCAACATTCCCTACGAGAACGTTATCATCAATAGCAAAATCAGGGACGAAACCAAGCTCGACCGAGTCTTCGCCTTCCTTGACAAGAATCAACCGGTGGTAGTCTACACCAATACCGGCTTGAAGGGATCTGTGGTCTGGTTTGCCTTGATTCTCCAGGGATATGATGCCCGGCTGTACTCCTATGAGAATTATCTGTATAACCAGGCGGCACTAGGCAAGGCAGATGCGACTAATGCGACGGCTTGAATAGTATAGGGGCAAAGGCCATGATGATATCAAGAATTGCCATGTGCATCCTGCTATTGATGGCGATATTTGCAGGTGCTGTATCAAGCGTTAATGGAGGATGCTCTGCCTGCAAAGGCGGATCGCCCACCGTTCAACAGGACGTGCTGAATAACGAGTGGGCTGTGTTTCTGGGCAACGAGAATGCAACAACAACAACAGAGGTGATGTCCAGCGCAGGTGGTCTGGTCAATCCCCGGTATAACCGGCAGAACAATCCGTCATTGCAAGCCGAGAAAAGCCAGTCATCATCCGATAAAGAAGACTTGAATGTGGCATCCGTAACAGGGGCAGAAAGCTCAACAGACAAGAGAAGCGATGGCTCTATGCTGGTGCCCCTGGTGAGCGCCAATAATTCGGGGATAATTCTTGATATCAGCCCGAGTTCTACAGAGTATATTCCCGGAGCTATAAGCATTCCTTATACCAAATTTCTTGGTCCGGGGGGCGCTCTCAAGCCTGTGTCCGAGATGGCGGCGGTTTTAGGAGAAGCAGGCATATCGCAAGATGATACGGTCCTCATTTACGGTGAATGCCAGCCTTGCGGCGGTGGGCCATCGGCTGCAACTTATGTTTACTGGATAATGTTGTATCTGGGACATGAGAATGTCAGACTGTTGGACGGAGGCATCGACGACTGGGTGGCAACCCAGAGGCCGACGGTAACACAGCCTGCGTCTTTACCTTCCAAGAGCTATACTCCTGCCATCAAGTCCGATCTTCTGGCCACTTATGAGTTCGTGCATAGCGGCACGCCCCAGGTCATAGATGCCAGAACGGCCACGGAATATGAAGCTGGATCTATACCAGGAAGCGTAAATATTCCTTATGATCGCGTCCTGGACGACAAAAGGATCAAGGATAAAGAAGATCTGGATGATCTATTCCCGTCTCTGGATAAAAATAGGTCCATTGTAGTCTACACCAATACCGGTGTCAAGGCTTCCATGATCTGGCTCGCCCTGACTATGTTGGACTATGATGCCCGAATTTACTCCTGGCAGGATTGGCAGGCCAATTTGCCTCAATTGAACATCGCCTTGCAGAAGGCTTATGCAGATCCAAATCCCGCCAAGATAGGAGATGTTGTCCAGATAACGGCGCTCTTCGAAGAGAAGAACATAAAAAATGTTAACCGGAGCGAGAACGAGACTATTCTGACCGTCAAAGGGTGCGCCACCTGTGGATTTGGCTCGTCGCAGGGATATGCCGACCTGAGTAGCACGGATGGCGTGGTGAAGATCGGCTCCACATCTCAGGCACAAAAAAGCGCAGCGGAAAAAGCTTTCACTGTATCTGCCCAGGTATTGAGCTCTTCCGGAGATACCGTCGATCGGATTATAATGAAACGCATCAAATCTGACGGAGACGAGTTTGCCGGCATTTGGAATGCCAATGTGGCAACCGGCGTCTACAGGGTTGATATTGTGGCCACGTTAGGTGATGTCACCGAGACCTTCTCGAATGCCATGCAAATTGAGGTTGCAAGCACCAGTAAATATAAGAATCTTGGAAATGAATAACTGGGGTTAAGCGTGAACTCCAGATCATTTGCCTATTTTATTTTATTGGCCGGTCTGCTTAGCTGTGCGGCCGCTTTCCCAGTGCAAAACGCGCTCGATAACAACAAGGCCAGCATCTGGTTTGAAAAGGCATATGACAGCTACTTCAAGCCAAATGCGGATGATGGCATGCCTCCTGTCATTTATGGTGTGAGCGTAAGCCCCTCGGCGCTGAAGATGGGCGCTCCCAGAAGCGAGATCAATGCTTTTGTCCATGATGCAGGCAGCATAGAGATGGTCTATGCCGATATAGGTAGTCGCATGAACCTCATGCTGGATTTGAATCAAGACGGCAGATACACTGGATACTGCGGCTCCAACCTGCCGTCCGGTGCCTATAAGGTTACAATTGTGGCCATTGACAAATCCGGCAATGCGGCAAAGGACGAATCAGCAACTCTTACCATTCGCGACCCCAATGATCTCAACAGCAATGGAATTGAGGACAGCCTGGAAAAGCAAGGCGCAAAAGATCTGAAAGTGATAGTCCTTCATGACGGCAATCTGAGCAATGTTGCTCCATCCGAGGATCGCTTCCATATCCTGCCGGGGAGCGCTTTGACGGTATCCGGCGACAAACTGGAGAAGATTGCCAGGACCAATGGCGTCAAGGGCATCTACAAGGACCAGAAGCTGAAGGTTTTGGCGCAGCCCGGCCAGAGCGACGGTCCGTCCTCGCTATCCACTTCTAGCGATGATTCATGGAATATCGATGACCCTCGGATGAATAAAGGCTACACGGGAGAGGGCGTGACCGTGGCCCTAATTGATACTGGTGCGGATAGTGATCACAAGGCCCTGGCAGGCAAAATTATGGCCTTCAAAGATTTCGTGAACAACCAAACAGATTCCTACGATGACAACGGACACGGCACCCATTGCGCTAGCCTTGTCGCCGGAGAGGGGGGCACGGGCGTGGCACCGGGAGCAAAGCTGGTAGTGATAAAGGTCATGGACCGGGAAGGGGCATGCTACCTATCTGATGCCCTCAACGCACTGGACTGGTGCCTGGAGAATAAAGAGCGTTACGGAATTAGGGTCGTATCCTTTTCCGTGGGGGGTGAGAGCCCTTCGGACGGTACGTCTCTCTTGGATGAAGCCTGCAACAAAATGGTAGAAAATGGGCTGGTTATGTGTGTGGCAGCAGGAAACTCCGGTCCTGCTGCCTCATCCATTGTCATTCCCGGCGATGCTGAGAATGTGATAACCGTGGGCGCCGTGGACAGCTCCGGCACTATCTTCGAACTATCCTCGCGCGGTCCGACGGCCAAAGGCGACACCAAGCCAGATCTGGTCACGCTGGGTGTGGATGTAGTCTCTGCCCTGGCCGGATCGAAGAGCGGCAAGAGTTCATTGAGCGGTACATCCATGGCCGTCCCTCAAGTCTCCGGCGCTGTGGCGCTGTTGCTGGAAGCAAAGCCCGATCTTGCTCCGGCTGATGTGAAGAGGGTGCTGCTCAAGACGGCCGACGACCTGGGAGCATCCGGACAGGATAATGTTTACGGCTATGGAGCCCTCAATCTGACCGGTGCCCTGGAAAGTATTAGTGCAACTCGGTCTGGGCTATCTCCTCCCGTTCTGGAGGAGATTAAGCTTAACCGTAACGATTGTCCCGTAGGCGAGCCGGTCATGATCGAGGCGCAGGCTTTAGGCGATATCAGGGCCATAAACGCCAACATCGTAGGGCCGGACAGAGATATGGAGATACCCATGGACGACTTCGACGGCAACGGCATCTTCTCTGCCCGCTGGGAGACGAGCTTTTGGACTCCGGGCGACTACCAGGTAAAGGTTAACTTGCTGGGAAAATTCGGTGAGGTGGACGATAAGGCGGTCCCTTTCCGTCTATTGGAGAAGAGGTGAAGCTGGTATGTCTTTAGCCTGGCAAGAGATCGCCCGGTTCGGCAAGAAATTGGTCCTTTCCGGGCTTACCAGCTCCCGGTTCGGAAATATCAGCCTACTAGAGGGGAATAAGATCTTTATAACCTGCACAGGCAGCATGCTTGACGAGTTGGAGGAAGGATTGGTGGTGGAGGTTGATTTAAGCAGCCCCTGCGATCTGGATAGGATTGCCAGCAGCGAGACCTGTGTTCACCGGGCCATATACCAGAGCACCGCAAACATAGCCATCATTCACACCCATTCTCCTTACGCCGTGGCTTTATCTCTATTGGAGCAAAAGGAAGTAGTGCCGCTGGATAGCGAGGGCCTGGTATTTTTAGGTACAATGCCAATTGTTGAGGGCCAAATCGGCACAAATGAGCTTGCTATGGCGGCATCTATTGCCCTGCAAACTCATAAGGCATGTATTGCTCGCGGCCATGGGGTGTTTGCTGCCGGCAATAGCCTCTGCGATGCTTATACGGCAGCCTGTATGGCAGAGCATAGCGCTCAGGTGAGATGCCTTGTAAAAACCTATCCGGGGGAAAAATTTATATCTTCTCCGTCACTTCAATAACTTGAGCGGGTAATCCTAGTTTTTGAAATCCACACTGAACCCCCCCACTCTCCTACCCGCTCTCTTTAAATTTAACGAGGCTGTGTTTTGCAGATGATCGTCTTTTCTCCAGTTAGTTGTCAAAAGATCTATTAATGCCGGTGGTTAAATGTCTCCTATGAACTCTTCTCTAGAGCTTGGAAAGATCATGGACATACCGGTGCGGCTACACTGGACATTTCTGTTGGTCATCCTATATGTTGCCTGGGCGTTTGCCTCTTTCAGCCAGACCGTCTACGGAAAGACTTATGGTTTCGGCGGACTTGATTCGGCACAGCTGCGATGGCTCTATTCTCTGCTCTTTGCCCTAGTGCTCTTTGCCTGCGTGGCCCTGCATGAGCTGGGTCATTCCTATATCGCCCACAAGAACGGCATCAGCATAAAGAGCATAACTCTATACTTCTTCGGCGGGGTGGCTTCAATGGAGGAGATCCCCAGAAATCCCCGCATGGAGCTGCAGCTGGCTTTTGCCGGGCCGGCT
>JALNZQ010000274.1 GCA_023229165.1 Methanothrix sp. | reverse complement strand
TTTCATTCTGAACTGGTGTGTAAAGGCTGCCTGATTTCTGCTCCAGCTCATCGCAACTGATGGCGAAGCGGTTTTCCAGCAGTGCTCCGTCAGGTAGAGTGTCCCTCACGTGCACTTGCAGGCGAACGGTGTGCGGACCGTCCGGATTGAGGCTGGGGATGGTCCAGATGCTGTCCTCATTGGGTGCCGGATCGGCGGAGATGAGGGTGACTCTCGGGTCCAGGTCGTCGCGGATGGTGACGTTGTGGGCCACGCCGCCGCCAAGGTTCTCATAGGTGAGTGTATAGGTGAGAAGCTCGCCCACCGGCACAGGATCAGGATCTGCGGTCTTCTTGATGGAGAGGCCCATGACGCTCACCAGCGCTCCGGCCTCTCGCAGGTAGTCGCTGCACCCTCCTGCGCCCGTGCGCTCCTGGGCGCTCTCGCCCGCCAGGCTGGTCCAGGTAAGAAGGGCGCGGCCCGCAATCCGCTCCCCCGCGGCGGCGCGAGCCGTGGCATTGAAGCAGAGGAGCGCCTTTTGGCTGGCATTCCAATCCAGGTCGAGGTCGTCCAGGTGCCACTTGAGGGCCTCGCCATCAAAATCTGCAGTGGGTCCTGCCAGGACTTGTGCCGAGCCCGGCTCGTAGGACAGAACCGCGGGCAGCAGCGCCTGCAGATCTATGTCAAACGCAGGCGCATGGCTCTGGGCGGAGTGGTAGAGGATAAGGGTGAAGGAGATTTTATCGTCCGGGGCGGCAAAGGGCCTGGTGGCCTGCATCTCCAGTACCAGATCGGGCTCGACTACGGTCAGAGCCCCGGCCTCGTCGGCGTCGGCCTTGCGGGCTGCGCCTTCCTGCCAGCTCATGCAGGCTGTCGTTCCCGCCAGGATAACTCCTTCCTGATTCTCGGGAGCGTTTGCCAGCAGACAGTTATAGGTGATCTTTATCGTCTGAGCGGGGCCTGCGTCTCCAAAGAACCAGCAGATCTGCTGGGTGCCGTCGGAATTTTCGTCAACCAGCTCGCGCTGTAAGCCCAGGCCCTGCATGGACATGCAGCTCTTGTTGTAGATCAGGCCCTTGGCAATGGTATCGTTGATCCACAGATCGTGAGCGCCGCGGGGCAGGTCGGCAGAGATCTCAAAGCCGACGGTTTTACCTACGGTCAGGCTGCGAGGCTGGTCTGGCATCTTTCTGAGAGCAGTTCTTGCCCCCTGCTCTGAGTGCTGGCTGACCTCCTGGCAGGGGCCAATGCCCCATCGGGCTTGAAAGGTGCTTGAGTAGCTGCTTTGGGCGGATACCGCTTTGGCCTTGAGGATGATTCTCTCTGTCTGGCCTGGTGCAAGGGATGCATAGCTCCAGTTTTGTGCTTTCTTCTGTGAATCTATTTCCACAAGCTGTAAGCCCGAATCAAGTGTGACATTGACAATGACACCGTAGGCCGTTCCGTCCCCATCGTTTTCCAGCAGAATGGTCCAGGCAATCTCATCGCCCTTAGCGATATCGAATCTATCCGGCGAGGCGGAAAGGCTCAAGTTTGCCCTTCTGACGTTTAAGGGAAGTGTCGGCGCTAAAATTTTGCCTGCCGAGGAGAGCAACTCTGCCGATAGCTGCGCCTGGCTTTGTGCGCTGCAGCCTGCTGTGAGATTGAACTGCAAGCGCAGAGTCTCACCTGCATAAATATCTGCAGAACTTGCTCCATTAGAACTTCCTGGAGTTGCAGCCTGAAATTTCCAGTCCAGATCGCTGTCCAGGTCCTTGCCATTGGGATCGCGTGCCCAGCAGAGATTATTGTTCTTATTATCCTTGACTGATGATGTGTGGTCAACCTCGCTGCCCGCCGAATCTAAAATGGAAATGCTGGTTGGGTAAGAGTTTATCAAGGAGCCATTGGTCCAGGTGAGGAGTTGATAGCCATCCGGCACGATAATTGTGTCCGGGGGAATGGAAATCGATTTCCCATAGTAGCCATCGACAATCTTCCACCCGCCGATATTGACTGCTTGGGACGTTGGATTGTATAGCTCAATCCATTCTTTTCCTGTATCCGTGCCCGGAGGATTGGGCTCCCATTCATTGACTATGATATGCCTGCATGATTTTAGTGCACCAGAAAGGTCCCACTGTAGAGACTGACCGCTCTGGTAAGGCTCACATGATGATTTTGTGCCGTCCAAAGTGATCTTTGCGTTTCCCGCATAGCTGAATCCCTCAGGAACTTGGAGCAGTGCGGACAAGCTGCGTGCATCATCGCTGGAAATGAAATTCATTTCATAAATGTCTTCACCCGAGACATCTACCTCTGGGGGGGCAAAGAGGCTCAGAGACGAGGCCGTGGCTGGCAAGAGAATAATATAAAACAATATAAACAAGGTCTGTAAAATCTGAATTGATTGAAATGTCCTATTTTTATTACACCCTTCCAATGTATTATATATTTTTGATGCTATATAAACAATGTATTTATGCACACTTGAACTGGAGCTTTCTAAATACGACTCTTTAAGCATGTATTCGGTCCGCCTGGAATTAATCCGTATCTTTAGTACGGATCAATAATACGAATATCTTATTTAATTTTTTCTGTCAGTGTCTCTAGAAAGGATCTGTACTAAATTGAGATACGATACTTAAAAATAGAAGATTATACCGCGTTTCTCCCTCTCTCAGCTCCCATTCGTTGCTAATCTCGGGCAGACCCGCGCGTCCAGGCGGGCCCGCAGCGCACGCGCACCGGCAGTGGACAAAAAGCCCAGTCGTCTGTCGCCGCTACTAAATCATTTGCACATTTCTCTTCTGCTTGACCTTCTCGTACAGCTTTCGATCCATGGTCAGCAGTGGGGCATTCTCCCTTTCAGAAGCTGCCAGAAAGAGTGAGTCGTAAAAAGCAATTTTGTCTTCAACAGCAATTCGATATGCTTCACAGATCAGGTCGCTCGCCCGGATGAAAGCGCACGCCTCGGAGATGAAGCCCATGCATTCCTGGAGGGCTGAGAATGTCAACTCAGGGTCCTCTTGAAAATGAACCACCCGTTTCCAGGCAACATTGCCCACCTCCGCCATGGACAGATCCAGGGCAATGAGGTCCTTCTCGGCGATGGCATCGGAAGCTTTCTCGGAGGTAGCGTCCCGAAAGAAGAAGAGAGCCGCTATGACGGACGAATCCAGGATGACATTATCTGGCATCTCTATCCTCTCTTATCATCTCAGCGGCGCTGCGCTCGATAGGCAACATTTTCATCCTAAACTGGCGAGCCTCTGCCAGGAAGTGTTGCTTTTTCTTCTTCCTGACCATCTTCTCCACAGCTTCTCTGATCTCTGCCTGCCAGTTGACATCTCCCATCTCGTCCATCATGTGCCGCACATGTTCATCCAGACGGATGCTGTAAACACAGGTTGCCATGATGAATAGGTTTACTTTTTAGTATATGGAAATATTGCTCATCCAGGATCCGGCTCATTTCAATCAACAAAGATAATGCCCGAGTGAACTCCAAAGGCATTATCTTAATTTGCAGAATTATGTTACGCAGCACTAGGAATTTTCATGAACCAACAACAAGGGAGCTAAACACATACTATAAATTCTATTTCCTTATGAAACCTTCAG
>JALNZQ010000273.1 GCA_023229165.1 Methanothrix sp. | reverse complement strand
TCAGCAATCACATCGGCTGGTATGACGGACGCTTTGAAAACATCTCCGAACTCTCCTCAGCAAAAACAATGCAAGGAGAGAATTTAACCATCGATATTACACAGGGCTTGAAGATAAATGGAGCCAATGTAACGGCGTCCAGGAGCTACGACAACGGCACCGTCTATGTGATCGACAAAATGCTGCTGCCAGAGACTGCTTCCAGCCTGGGTGTAGCTGATGCGGCCAATGATCTGGGCGCCAAAAAGTTCGCGTCTGCAATCAATTCCGCCAGCCTCGCAGAGACGCTCAACGGCCAGGGCCTGATGGGCTTTTCCAGTTTAGCTGGTGGGCCCTTTACGGTATTCGCACCAAGCGATGCGGCATTTGATAATGCCAAAGCAACCATTGATGCCATCAGCAAGAAAGATGCAGGCACGATGGACCTTCTGTCTTACCATATAGTGGATGCCAGCGACCTGGCTAACTTGACCGATACCAATTCCGCCAAGACCATGCAGGGAGACTCATTGGCAGTCGATCTAAACATGGGCCTGGTGGGCGGTGCCAATGTCTTGAAGTCCGAGAGGTATGCTAACGGCATTGTCTACGTCATAGACCAGGTGCTTGTGCCCATAAGACTCTCCATGTGAAGCAAGAGAAATATTCTATATTTTTTCCCAGGATAGGGGAGCTGATTATCGATCCGGTTTTTAAATTATTGGCTCCATCAGAAAAGAGCACTATCTAATAAGCGGGCACTTTATCGATTTCCAGCCGGCCATTCCTCCTAAAATAACACTCAGTCTCTTCCAGCCTCGAGCCTTCAGATAGCTGGCCGCCACCATGGACCGCATGCCGCTGCCGCAGAAGATGCATACATCCCTGTCTTTGGGCACCTCGTCCATCCTCTCCGCAATGGCAGTGATGGGAATATGCACTGCTGCGTCGATTTTGCCGTCTCTTAAAAGCTCGCTATCGAATCTGACATCCAAAATCCATGAAGGCTCATCCTCATCCAGCAACCGACAGAGCTCTTGCACCGTTTGGGTTCTGATAGCTGCCGACTGCTGTCCGGACATGTGCCAGCTCAGCATTCCTCCCGCTAAAAATCCGGCGATATCATCATAGCCCAGTCGCAGGAGAATGACTGCTATGTTCTCGACTAAATTGCCCTCGCCTACGAGAAGAATGGGCCGGTCATAGCTGAGAAACCAGCCGGCAAAACTGGCTAAACCATCCAGCCAGATTGATTGAGAGCCGGGAACGTGAGCGGCACCGAAGGCCAGCTCCTGGCGCGTATCCAGGATCTGAGCATTATGCTTCATGGAAAGGTCAAAAAAGCTCCTGGCATCCAGGGGCCGGGGAGACGGTAAAGCTCCCAGAACCGGCCTGCCTTCCAGATTTGCCTTTTCCATGCGGCGAAAGTAAGGTGGCCTATCCGGCTGGCTCTGCAATATTGAGGCCACGAACTGCTCTTTGCTCTTTACCTGCAGCCGTGCATTGTGCTTTTTCTCGATACCGATGCTGGTCCAAAGGCGCTCGGCAATTAGCTCGCCGCAGACTGAGCCGGACCCGTGCGCCGGGCAGAGGATGACCTCATCGCCCAGCGGCAGTATTCTGGAAAAAAGGCTCTCGTAAAGCAGTCCGGCATTTTCTGCCGCCTGATCTCTGCCCAGCAGATCGATTCTGCCCACCTCTCCTGCAAAGAGAGCATCCCCGCAAAAGAGCATCCAGGGAATGCCGGCCGGATCACGCAGCAGATAGCTCATGCTTCCCGAAGTGTGGCCGGGCGTGGCAAGGGCCTCGACTTCCAGGCGGCCTGCTCTCCATTTCTGGCCGGCGGTGACGGGACGTCCATATTGGTAGTCCCATTGACTGTCGGCATGCCAGACCTCCGCCCCAGTACGAGCGGCCAGCTCCATCGATCCTACAAAATAATCCTCATTCCGGTGCGTCTCCAGGACGTGAGCAATCCTCATTCCCGCCCCGGTGGCCATTTTTAGATAGTCATCAACGTCTCTTCTGGGATCAATTACGAGAGCCTGGTTCTTGTCGCCGACCAGATAGGAGTAATGAGCAAGGCCTGCAGAGACGATCCGTTCCAAGAGCATAATGGTATTGCACCTCGATTTAGATATTGTTCAGCGTGGATTTTTGCAATTAAAGACATCATCTGCGCTGATGAGCATCGGTTTAGGGAGGTAAATATCATAACTTCCGCCACAGCAATTCAGCCAGCCATCTGCAAAGCTCCTCTTAGAGTAGCTATTATTAATGGCAAAATTTTTGGATATATGATATGTTCCAATGTATTCCTCTTCGATCTCTATGGCAGGATTTTTCCAGGCACTACTCATAGGATAGCCTGCAGAGCCATCTCCGGAAAGCACACCGATATTGACCTTGCCGCTTGTGACGGTTTCATCGATCTGCATCTGAGTTGTGTCAGAGCTGATGCTATCGTATTCACCCTGGCTGCTGCGGGAAGAGACCGCATATTCCCTCTTCCCAGAAATTTCCTGGGCAAAGCCCACCTCGTGGCTCATGGAGGTAGCGGAATTGGCATTAGCAAGCTCTGTTCGGCTGCCTATTCCCGCGCCAACGGCGATAGGATGGGACGAATAGTAGCCGCTTCCTATGGATAGGTCCACGGGAACGCTGGTGATTTTGTTTTGGCTTATTAGAGTGATAGATGAATTGTTGTAAGATGAATCGCCTTTGATAAAATCGTCAGAAACGGGATCCTGAGAAGCCGCGACAGCGACACCTATCGCCGCAAGTGAAAGCATGACTGATAAGAATAACAAAATCATTCTATTTTGCATTTTTGTAGGCACCGTTTCAAGATCGAATGCTATGCTTATATTTGAATCGGTCGGAGCAAAGCAATCATTTCTGTTCACTGCTTCGCCGTGGCTGCCGTAAGGCTGGTCACATTCGATTTGGTGAAGAAACCGTCAAAATCGCCATATCGATGAATATACTCTAAAACCAGAAGAGTATTTTTAGAAGGCAGGCTGAAGATCTGTTTCAGCCCTTCCTCTGGAGAGCCTACCAAATCGAGAAGGAACTTCATTTCATCTTGTTTCAGAGCTTCTACCGTCGCGTCAATTTCTTCCGTCTGGAAGGCAATGTGATGGACGCGAGGGCCGAAGTTTTTTATGAACTTCTCAGTGGGCCCGGATGCCAGCTGGCTGACAAAAGGAGTAATACCGGAAGTGAAGACCATAGCAAAGTCCGAAGAGGAGAGGCGGGCTACGTTGGTGATGGAGTTAAGGCTTTTCACATAAATTGAGAAATCAAAGTCGTAATTAGTGAGCCGCATGAACTCCAGTATGGCAGGATCGCGATCCTGAGCCCTGACCCGGGTGGCGGCGTGGTCCAGCCACCGGATATTCCTGGAGTGAGAAGATCTATTCCAGTCAAGGCGTCGGCTTTCTGGAGAGGAATAGACACCTTTCTCGCCCTTCCATTCAATGAATCCCAGAGAATTTCCAGTATACTTGGAAGGCATTGTCTGGATAAAATAGTAGTTGTCAAAATCAAGTATGTCGCTCTGGAATTTTATATTTGCCTGGCTTTGCAGGGATACATACTTTTGGTATTAGAGGTTTCAAAGAA